>NZ_JBFRGW010000004.1:0-152924 GCF_052115545.1 Microvirga sp. 2MCAF35 | reverse complement strand
CCCCGGAAGACCACGATCACAAACCGGCCCATCGGCAGGATCCCAAGGATCCCGGCCGCGCCGGCCGCGTCAAGAGCATGAAGCCCGCCCGAACCACACGCCCGGCGGGACGGCGGATATGTCGGTTCCCAAACCGTTTGTCAACCGCCGCACAACCAAACATGGAAAAAGACTGCCTTGGAACCCACACCTAGAAAGCAAAAAGCCTTCATCAGCAATGCTTTTGAGGAAGTTTGGAGCGGGCGATGGGAATCGAACCCACGACATTCAGCTTGGGAAGCTGACGTTCTACCTCTGAACTACGCCCGCAGACACTGACGTGTCCGGCTCCTTGGACCTCTCAGCGGATTTCGCTGATGGCTTTCCGTGCCGCTCGTGTGCCTTCCGTTTTTAGCAAGGTGGTGGCTTCGGCGTCAAACGCCTTCTTATGATCCTGACCCGGAATCGCTACCCGTATAGAATGGATAGGCATTCTGGATTGTCGCTCGGACGTTCATGTCGGTTGAGGGCGCGCGTCGGAACGGCTTCTCCCCACGGACACGAAAAAATCATGGTTCCACGAGCGTGAATGGAAACTCGATAAGGAACCTACCTCGTCCATTGGGTTTGATTTCTCCAAAGAGAGGAGCAAGCCCTATGAAAGCACGTATTCTGTTTGCCGCGATCGGCCTCGCCGTTCTTTCCGTCCCTGCTTCCGTTCAGGCGCAAGGAATCGTACGCGGCGCCGAACAGGGAGCCGCCGTCGGCAATCGTGCCGCTGGTCCTGTCGGCGGGGCTGTCGGTGGAGCGGTTGGCGGTGTCACCGGGGGTGTCGTCGGCGGAGTGAAGGGTGTGCTCGGCATTCCGCAGAGCACCGGCAGTGTTAAGCGGCATCAGACCACCCACAAGAAGCGGACAACTCACCACTAGACCATCGTGCGGACCCTTCAGGCCGCATCAGCGACCCGAAGGGTCACGCCAGCCACAGGTGGACGACGGTTTTCCGCGAAGAACGATGCACTTTTCCAGAAGTGAGCATCGTGCGAGTCCGCACGAGGCCCAGAGTGTCGGTGTGTTCAGCGGAAATGCTTGGAGAGCTTCAGGCCCTGCGCCTGATAGTTCGAGCCGGCGCCTGCGCCATAGAGCACCTTGGGCCGCTCGGCCATGCGCTCATAGACGAGCCGTCCGACGATCTGGCCGTCTTCGAGAATGAAGGGAACGTCGCGGGAGCGCACCTCGAGGACGGCGCGGGCCCCCTCCCCTCCTGCTTCCGCGTGGCCGAAGCCCGGATCGAAGAAGCCCGCATAATGGACCCGGAACTCCCCCACGAGCGGGTCGAAGGGCACCATCTCGGCCGCATAATCGGGCGGCACGTGCACGGCCTCCTTGGAGGCCAGGATATAGAACTGCCCCGGATCCAGAATAAGGGTCCGGCTGGAATCCGCATAAAGCGGCTCCCAGAAATCCACCACGCGGCAGGAGCCGGGCTTGTCTACGTCGACGAGGCCCGTATGGCGCTTGGCTCGGTAGCCGATGAGCCTGTCGGGGCCGAACCCCGCGAGATCCACGCTCACCGCGACGCCATCCTGGATGGACGGCTCGGCGGAGGTGACGACCCGCTCCCGCTCATGGACCGCCAGGAGCTCGGCGTCGCTCAGACGCACATCGCCCTTGCGCAGGCGCAGCTGCGACAGGCGTGTGCCGGTTCGGACCAGAACGGGGAAGGTGCGCGGCGAGATCTCGGCATAGAGGCGTCCGCGATAGCCTGCCCCGATGGTGTCGAATTCCTGGCTCCGGTCGGTGATGACCCGGGTGAACACGTCGATACGGCCGGTGGAACTCTTGGGGTTGGCAGCGGCCGACACATCTTCCGGCAGGGCCAGCTCCTCCTGCAGCTCGGCGATATAGACGCTGCCCGTCTCCAGGATCGCCCCCTTGGCGAGATCGATTTCGTGGAAGCTCAACTGGTCAAGCCGGTCCTGGACCGTATGGTTGCGACCCGGCAGGAAACTGGCGCGGACCCGGTAGGCCCGGCGCCCGAGCCGCAGGTCGAGGCTGGCCGGCTGGACCTGGTCGGAGGCGAAGGGGGTCTCCGGTTTGATGGCTCCCGCCTCGGCAAGGCGCATGATGGCATCAGCCGATTGAATCCCGTCCTTCAACGCAACCATGTCTGTCTTCCGAGGGGCGTAGCCCTCTTTGAATTGGTGAGCCTGAGAGTATCTCTAAGGCTTGTTACGGAATTCTCAATCGCTTTCATGCCCTGGGGATAGTTCCGCGAACCAGGGCGCACGCCCCTCCTCCCCGGTCAATTGACGGGACCCGAAGGCCGCCGTACCACGGGCCCATGGAATTCTTCGACCGGCGTGAGGCAGGCTCATGTACAAAGCTGTGACCCGCGGCATCTCCGTGACGGTGACGCCCCGCTACATGCCCGAAGAATCCTCTCCCGAGCAGGGGCGCTACTTCTTCGCCTACACGGTTGAGATCATCAATACGGGCTTGGAGCGGGTCCAGCTCCGCGCCCGCCACTGGAGGATCACCGACGAGCACGGCCACGTGCAGGAGGTGCGCGGCGCTGGGGTCGTCGGGGAAGAGCCGGTCCTGGGCCCAGGCGAGAGCTTCAGCTATACGAGCGGCTGCCCCCTGCCGACGCCGAGCGGCACTATGCAGGGCACCTACCTGATGGAGACCGCCACCGGCGAGACCTTCGACGCCGAAATTCCCGCCTTCTCGCTCGACATTCCCCGCGCCAAGCGCGTGCTGCACTGAGGTTCTTGATGATTTCCACCGGACAGCGGCTGACGCCGCTCGAAATGCTGGCGAAGCTGGTTTCGTTCGATACCGTGAGTTCGAAGTCGAACCTGCCCCTGATCGAATTCGTCGAAGGCTATCTTCAAAGCTGGAACGTGCCTTACGTGCGCGTGCCCGACGAGACGGGCGAGAAGGCGGCACTCTATGCCACCATCGGCCCGCAGGATCGGGGCGGTATCGTGCTGTCCGGCCATACGGACGTGGTGCCGGTGACCGGTCAGGCCTGGACCTCGGACCCCTTCGAGCTCCGCGTGGAGAACGGGCGCGCCTATGGGCGCGGCGCGGTGGACATGAAAGCCTTCGATGCGCTGGCGCTTGCGATGGTGCCTGAATTCCTGGACGCCAATCTCACGACGCCGATCCACATCATGCTCTCCTACGACGAGGAGACGACCTGCCTCGGCGTCGTCGACACCATCCGGCGCCTCGGGCATGACCTGCCCCTGCCGAAAGCCGCCATCGTCGGCGAGCCGACCATGCTGGAGGTGGTGGACGCGCACAAAAGCGTCGTGACCTTCTCCACCACGGTGCACGGCTTCGAGGCGCATTCGTCGAAGCCCTATCTCGGCGCCAGCGCCGTGATGACGGCGGCCGAACTGATCGCGGAGCTCAATCGCATCGGCGACGAGATGATGGAGCGCGGCGACGCGAGCGGACGCTTCGATCCGCCCTACACGACGGTGCATGTGGGCACGATCTCAGGCGGCACGGCGCGCAATATTCTCTCCAAGTCCTGTACGTTCCATTGGGAGTTCCGCGGCCTGCCGAGCCTCGACCCGCAGGAGATTCCCAGCCGGCTCGACCGGTTCGTCGAGGAGGTGGCCTTGAAGCGTCTCAACCGGTTCGGCGAGTTCGGACGGATCGAGACCGTTCTGCATGCCGACGTGCCGGGCCTCGCGCCCGATCCGGGTTCGGCCGCGGAGGTCCTGGCGCTTCGCCTCGCAGGCAGGAACCACACGCAGACGGTGCCCTTCGGCACGGAGGCAGGCCATTATCAGGCAGCGGGCATTCCCACCGTCGTGTGCGGCCCCGGCTCGATCAACCAGGCGCACCAGCCGGACGAGTACATCACGCTGGAACAGCTCGACGCGGGGCTGGCCTTCATGCGACGGCTCGCGGCCACGTGCGCGAATTCCTAACGCCATCACATCACATTCAGCCCTGATCCGGACAGGCTGACCCGAAATGCGCTGTCAGGCCCTCTCACGTCATCACCGGCCTTGTGCCGGTGATCTCGATCGGAAAGGTGCGCGCTTAAAATAATCGGGATGGCCGGCACAAGGCCGGCCATGACGTTGGAGGGCAAGACCAGTCGGCCATACTGATCATCTCAGTGTGTGTTGAAGCCTTGTTAGTCCGCTGCTTCCGACTTGGCGATCTCGGCTTCCACATCCGCGGGATCCAGATCGTAGAAGCGCGAACAGAACTCGCACGTGATGCCGATGCGGCCGTTGTCGCCGATCATGTCGCGACGGTCTTCCGCCGAGAAGCGGCGCATCATGCCCATGATGCGCTCGTGCGAGCAGGTGCATTCCTCATGTACGTGCTGGGCTTCGAAGACGCGCACGCCCCGCTCGTGGAACAGGCGATAGAGCAGCGTCTCGCTGGAAACGGTCGGATCGACCAGCTCATGATCCTCGATCGTGCCGACCAGCGACTTGGCTTCAAGCCAGGCATCGTCCTCGGACGGCGCGGCCAGATCATTGGAGGGATGTCCCTCCGGGATGTCGCCCGGATGAAGATCGGCCTGACGCAGGCGCTCCGACGAGGAGGGCAGGAACTGGATCATCAGGCCGCCCGCGCGATAGGTATGGCGGCCGTCCTCGAACTGCTCGGCGACGGCGAGGCGCACCTGGGTCGGGATCTGCTCGGACTGGCGGAAATACTGATGCGCCGCCTCCTCGAACCCCTGGCCTTCGAGGGCGACGACGCCCTGATAGCGGCTGCGCTCGGAACCCTGATCGATGGTCATGGCCAGATAGCCCGATCCGAGGAGCTCGCCCGTTCCGGGCGAGGTCGTCCCAAGCGCCTCGAGCTTGTCCTTGTCGAAGCGGGCCGTGGCACGCAGGCGGTCCGGCGCATTGAAGTCGACGACCACCATGTCGATGATGCCGTCGGTCTTGGTCTGAAGCTGGAAGCGCCCCTCGAGCTTGAGGGACGCGCCGAGCATGACCGTCAGGGCCGCGGCTTCGCCGATGACGCGGGCCACCAGGTCGGGATAGCCGTGACGGGCCAGGATGGTGTCGATGGAGGCTCCGAGACGCACCACGCGCCCGCGCACGTCGAGAGGCTCGACCGCGAACGGCAGGACGACGTCGTCGTTTCCTTCAAGCGAAGCTGAACTCATGCGTTTGCTGCTCCAAGGCACCACGCCAGGATGCCCTTCTGTGCGTGAAGCCGGTTCTCGGCCTCGTCGAAGACCACCGATTGCGGACCATCCATGATCTCATCCGTCACCTCTTCGCCGCGATGGGCGGGAAGGCAATGCATGAAGATCGCATCCTTGTCGGCCACGCCCATGAGCCTGCCGTTGACCTGATAGGGCTTGAGCAGATTCTGGCGCCGGAACTCGTCGTCGTCGCCCATGGACACCCAGCAATCGGTGACGATCGCATGGGCGCCCTCGGCAGCCTCGAAGGCATCGGTGGTCACGCTGATCCTGGCCCCCTGCTGTTTCGCCCAGGACAAAAGCTCCGGGCGCGGAGCAAGTTCCGGCGGGGACGCGATCTTGAGGGTGAAATCGAGACGCGCCGCCGCATGGACCCAGGAGGCCAGCACGTTGTTGGAATCGCCCGTCCAGGCAATCGTCCGGCCTTGAATGGAGCCGCGATGCTCCTCGAAGGTCATGATGTCGGCCATGATCTGGCACGGATGCGTCGTCTTGGTCAGGCCGTTGATCACCGGGATCGAGGCGTACTGGGCCAGCTCCGTCACCATGGCATGGTCCAGGGTGCGGATCATGATGGCGTCCACATAGCGGGAGAGCACGCGCGCGGTGTCGGCGATGCTCTCGCCGCGGCCGAGCTGCATCTCCTTGCCGGTGAGCATCAGGGTCTCGCCGCCGAGCTCGCGCATGCCGACATCGAAGGACACGCGGGTGCGGGTGGAGGGCTTGTCGAACACCATCGCCAGGACCTTGCCCTCGAGCGGGCGGTCCTTCGGCTTCTCGCCGCGGCGGCGCTTGGACTTGATCTCCAGGCCGATATTCAGGAGGTGCCGGATCTCCGCGCCGGAAAAGTCGCTGAGATCGAGGAAATGGCGGGTCTTCATTGAATTGCTCCCGGCTGAGAGGCGTTCTTCTGCTCAGCTTCGATGGCCGCGCAGGCGGCATCCAGACGATTGATGGCTTCGCCGAGATCGGCTTCCGTGATGATCAGCGGCGGCAGGAGGCGGACGACGTTGTCGCCGGCCCCGATCACGATGAGCTTCTGATCCCGGGCGGCGTTGACGAAGTCCGTGTTGGGAACGACAGTGCGCAGGCCCATCATGAGCCCCTGCCCCCTCACCTCGGCGATGATGCCCGGATGGCGGTCCTTCAGCTCGGCAAGGCGCTGCTTGAGCAGCAGGCCCTTGCGTTCGACGCTCTCCAGGAAGCCGGGCTCCAAGATGACGTCGAGCACGGCGTTGCCGACCGCCATGGCGAGCGGGTTGCCGCCGAAGGTCGTGCCGTGGGTGCCGAGGGTGAGCCCCTTGCCGGCCTCCGCCGTGGCCAGGCAGGCGCCCAGCGGGAAGCCGCCGCCGATGCCCTTGGCGACCGTCATGATGTCGGGCGTCACGCCGCTCCATTCATAGGCGAAGAGCTTGCCGGTACGGCCGACGCCGGTCTGGATCTCGTCGAAGATCAGGAGCAGGCCATGGCTGTCGCACAGGGCGCGCAGCTCGCGCAGGAAGGCGGGCGACACGCTCCTGACCCCGCCCTCGCCCTGGATCGGCTCGATCATCAGGGCCGCCGTCTGCGGGCCGATGACGGCCTTCAGGGCCTCCAGGTCCTCGGGCGGAACCTGGTCGAAGCCCTGCACCTTGGGGCCGAAGCCTTCCAGGTACTTGGCCTGGCCGCCGGCCGCGATGGTGCCGAGGGTACGTCCATGGAAGGCGCCCTCGAAGGTGACGATGTGGAAGCGCTCGGGGTTGCCGTTCACATGGTGATAGCGGCGGGCCATCTTGATGGCAGCCTCGTTCGCCTCGGCGCCGGAATTGGTGAAAAAGACAAAATCCGCGAAGGTGTTGTCGACGAGGCGCTGGGCGAGACGCTCGCCCTCCGGGATCTGGAACAGGTTGGAGCTGTGCCAGATCTTGGAGGCCTGCTCGGTCAGGGCCTTCACCAGATGCGGGTGCGCGTGGCCCAGGGCATTCACCGCGATGCCGGCGCCGAAATCCAGATATCGCTCGCCATCTCGGCCGTAGAGCCAGGGGCCCTCTCCCTTCTCGAAGGAAAGCTCGGCGCGGGCAAAAGTCGGCAGCAATGGCGATGTCACGGGTTGTCTCCGCCTAGAGAGGCCCAAGGTCGCACCCGGGCCTGAAAAAGAAAGCGCCGCCCCAGCGAGGGCGGCACGGCGGGGATTCTAACGAGGTGCGAGACCCTGTCAATTCAAGAGAAATGAAGTCATTCATCACAAGGAATTTTTACCTGAGGCGAGTTCCTTGGGGAAAACGACAGGGTCCGCTCGGGGACTCTTGCGCCGGAGTCCACCCATCCTGTAACTTCAGGGCAGTCGAGTACAGCATTCGTGCGGCGGCATTCACCCTCAGGAGCGATCCTCGCAACGCGGTCGGACATCAAACCCTGTCCGCGAGGCGTCCGGGATTCTGAGCCTGAAAGCCCGACACGATGGAGGCAGGTTTAAAAATGATGGATGCGGGCGGAACTTGGACGGACGAGCGGGTCGAGCTTCTCAAGAAGCTCTGGACCGATGGTTTGAGCGCGAGCCAGATCGCCGCCGAGCTTGGCAATGTCACCCGCAATGCGGTGATCGGCAAGGTTCACCGCCTCGGCCTGTCGGGCCGCGCCAAGGATGCGAAACCTGCCGCGTCCGTCGCGGCGCGTCCGCGCAAGGCGACCCGCGCCCCGAGCGCCCCGGCCCCGATTGCACCGCAGCCGCACAACAACAACGTGGTGCTGGCTCCGATCCCGCTGCAGCCCGTGGCCGAGGCGCCCGTGAGCTTCGCCGAGGACGAGGTCGCCATTCCCATGTCCGAGCGCGTGACCATTATGGACCTGCGCGAATCCATGTGCCGCTGGCCCATGGGCGACCCGACGAAACCCGAATTCCGCTTCTGCGGCGCCCGCTCGATCACGGGCCTGCCCTATTGCACCCATCACGCCCGCATCGCCTACCAGCCGGTGGCCGACCGCAAGCGTGAGCGGAAGCTGGCGCGCGCTTAAAAATCGGACTTTTGCAACAAAAGGGCCGCGCTGAGGTCGATCAGCGCGGCCCTTTTCGCGTTCCTCTCTCACGTCATCACCAACCTTGTGCCGGTGACCTCGATTGTTTGATACGCCGCGCTTTTCCATATCGGGATGGCCGGGCCAAGCCCATCCAGACATGGAGAGGTTATACGCGTCCTTGAGCAAACGGTGCGGATTCCAAGGATCGCACTCCAGGACGTTTTAGGCGTTCACCGCCTGCTCCTCGCGGGCGAAGGTCTCGTCGAAGGAATAGCCGGCGCCGCGCACGGTGCGGATGGGGTCGGGCCGGCGCGGCAGGTTGATGGCCTTGCGCAGGCGGCCCACATGCACGTCCACTGTGCGCTCGTCGATATAGACGTCATGGCCCCAGACGGCGTTGAGCAGGTGCTCGCGGGAAAAGACGCGGCCGGGGCTCTGCATCAGGAACTCGAGGAGCCGGAACTCCGTCGGACCGAGGTGAAGCTCCTGCCCGGCGCGGCGCACGCGATGGGTCTCGCGATCGAGTTCGATATCGCCGGCCCTGAGCAGCGTCGCAATATGTGCGGGCTTCGCCCGGCGCAGGAGCGCGCGCACCCGCGCGAGCAGCTCCGGCACCGAGAACGGCTTGACGATGTAATCGTCGGCGCCCGTCGAGAGGCCACGGATCCGGTCGCCCTCCTCGCCCCGGGCCGTGAGCATGATCACCGGCAGGCGCTCGGTTTCCGTGCGGGCCCTAATGCGACGGCAGAGCTCGATCCCGGACAGGCCCGGCAGCATCCAGTCGAGCAGCACGATGTCGGGAACCTGCTCGCGCAGGCGGATCTCCGCTTCGTCGCCGCGCGACACGCCGTCAACCTCGTAGCCTTCCGCTTCGAGGTTGTAGCGCAGAAGCAGCATCAAGGGTTCTTCGTCCTCGACGATCAGAACGCGAGGTCCCATGGTCAGGCTCCAGGTGCGACCGTCGTGTCGATGGAGCGATCGTTCTTGGGCCGGTCGATGGCCAGCGTTTCGCCCGTGACGAGATAGTGAACGGTTTCGGCGATGTTGGTGGTGTGATCGCCGATGCGCTCGATGTTCTTCGCGCAGAAGAGAAGATGCGTGCAGAACGAGATGTTGCGCGGGTCTTCCATCATGTAGGTCAGGAGTTCCCGGAACAGGGAAGTGTAGAGCGCGTCGATGGCGCCGTCCCGCTTCCACACGTCGAGCGCCTTCGCGGTGTCCTTCTGCGCATAGGCGTCGAGCACGTCCTTGAGCTGCCCGAGCACGAGGTCGCTCATGTGCTGGAGGCCGACGACGATCTTCTGCGGCTGGAAGTCGTCCCCGATGGCGAGCGCCCGCTTGCCGATGTTCTTCGCCATGTCGCCGATGCGCTCGACATCGCCGGAAATGCGGATCGCCGAGATGGTCTCGCGCAGGTCGACCGCGAGCGGCTGGCGCCGGGCGATGGTGAGAATGGCATTCTCCTCCACCTCGCGCTGCAGCACGTCGAGGCGCTTGTCGGAGGCCACGACCACCTGTGCGAGCGTCTTGTCGTGGCGCACGAGTGCCACGATGGAATCGACGAGCATCTTCTCGGCGATGCCGCCCATCTCGGAGATGCGCTGCCGGAGACCCTGCAGGTCGTTGTCGTAGGAGCTGACGATATGCTCCGCCATGGGATAGGCCTCCCTTGAAGCGCTTCGGTCAGCCGAAGCGGCCTGTGATGTAATCCTGGGTTTGTTTCTTGGTCGGGTTCATGAACATCCTGGTCGTGGGTCCGAACTCGATGAGTTCGCCCAGATACATGAACGCCGTGAACTGCGAGATGCGCGCCGCCTGCTGCATGTTGTGCGTGACGATCACAATGGTGAATTCCGAGCGGAGCTGCTCGATCAGCTCCTCGATCTTGCCCGTCGAGATCGGGTCGAGCGCCGAGGTCGGCTCGTCGAGCAGGATCACCTCCGGCCGCTGCGCGATGGTGCGCGCGATGCACAGGCGCTGCTGCTGGCCGCCCGACAGGCCCATGCCCGATTGGCGCAGCTTGTCCTTCGCCTCGTCCCAGAGGGCCGCCTTGCGCAGGGCCTCCTCGACACGTCCGTCGAGTTCGGATTTCGGCAGCTTCTCGTAGAGTTTGATGCCGAAGGCGATGTTGTCGTAGATCGACATGGGAAACGGCGTCGGTTTCTGGAACACCATGCCGACGCGCGCGCGCAGTTCGTTCACGTCGATAGAGGGTGAAAGCACGTTCTGCCCGTCGAGCAGGATCTGACCGTCGGCGCGCTGCTCGGGATACAGGCTGTAGATCCGGTTGAAGGTGCGCAGCAGGGTCGACTTTCCGCAGCCGGACGGGCCGATGAGGGCCGTCACCTGCCGGTCGTGGAAATCGATCGAGATGTCCTTCAGGCTGCGGAAGTCGCCATAGTAGAAATTGAGGTTCTTGACGGCGATGCGCACGGGAGCGCCGGTATCCGCAGCCGCCGCGTTTCCGATGGCGCTGCTCGTGTTGAGGGCAATCGTGCTCATCGGACTTTATCCTTCCTCAGGATGAGGCGCGCCACGACGGACAGCGCCAGGATCGACATGGTGATGATGAGGGCACCGGCCCAGGCAAGCTCGCGCCAGTTTTCGTAAGGCGCCAGCGCGAACTGGTAGATCGTGACGGGCAGGTTCGAGACACCGCCCATCAGCGTCGGGCTGAACCAGAAATTGTTGTTGAGGGCGGTGAAGAGAAGAGGAGCGGTCTCGCCCGCGATGCGCGCGGTGGCGAGGATCACGCCCGTCACCATGCCGGCGCGGGCGGCCTTCCAGCTGATCTTCACGATCACTTTGGACATGGGCGCGCCGAGGGCGGCGCCGGCTTCGCGCAGCGAACCCGGCACGAGGCGGAGCATGTCTTCCGTCGAGCGGACGATGACCGGGATGGCGATGATCGCCAATGCGACGCCGCCGGCCCAGCCCGAGTAGCCGCCCATCGGCTGCACCATCAGAATGTAGACGAAGAGGCCGATGAGGATGCTGGGTGCGGCGAGCAGAATATCGTTCACGAAGCGAATGACCGTCGCCAGAACCGAGCCCTTGCCGTATTCGGCCAGGTAGGTCCCAGCCAGCACACCGATGGGAGTCGCCACCACGATGCCGAGCGTGGTGAGAACGAGGCTGCCGACGATGGCGTTGGCGATGCCGCCCCCCTGCGTTCCGGGCCCCGGGGTCGTCTCCGTGAACACCGCCGGCGAAAGACCGCCGATGCCTTCATAGAGCAGCATCAGCAGGATCCAGCCCAGAACGAAGGCTCCGAGCAGGGTGAACAGGGTGCAGGCGATCTTGAGCACGCGATCGGCCAGATAGCGGCTGCGGCGCACACGCCCCCAGGGAGCAGGCATTGCAGCCGAGGCCTGATTGTGAACCACGGTGTCCATCCTTCACCTCAAGCAGTCTTGACGCGCGCGATCAGAAGGCGCGCGAGAGCAAGAACAATGAAAGTGACCACGAACAGAATGCAGCCGAGGGCCAGCAAGGCGCTCATATGCAGGCCCGATGCTTCATTGAACTCGTTGGCGATACGGGACGCGATCGTCGAACTCGGATCGAAGAGCGACAGGGACAGGCGGTTCGCGTTTCCGATCACGAAGGTGACCGCCATCGTCTCGCCGAGTGCGCGCCCGAGGCCGAGCATGACCGCACCGATGATGCTGACGCCTGCCTGAGGGAGCAGGACGTGGCGCACCACTTCCCAGGTGGTGCAGCCGATGCCGTAGGCGCTCTCGCGCAGGATGCTGGGGATCTGGTCCAGCATGTCGCGCGTGATCGACGCGATGAAAGGAATGATCATGATCGCCAGAATGATTCCCGCCGTCAGCATGCCGACGCCGGACGGCACGCGCGCATAGAGGATGGTTCCGAGGATCGGCATGCCCTCCACGATCGTCGTGAGGGGAATCTGTACGTAGTTGGCGAAGAGCGGAGCGAAGACGAAGAGGCCCCACATGCCGTAGATGATGCTGGGCACCGCGGCCAGCAGCTCGATGACGGTCGAGACCGGACGCCGGAGCCACGGCGGGCAGAGCTGCGTGAGGAAGATCGCGATCCCGATGGAGATCGGCACGCCGATCACGAGAGCGATCAGGGCGGAGGTCAATGTGCCGGTGATGGCGACCCAGGCGCCGAACTGTTCGCCGCCCACGTTCCAGATGCTGGACGTGACGAACCCGAAACCGAATTCCTGGAAGGCAGGCCATCCCCCGTAGACCATCGTGCCGATGATCCCCGTCAGGACGGCGAGAACGATCAGGGCCGAGCCGTAGCTTGCCCAGCGGAAGCCCTGATCGAAAACGGCTGAAGTGCGGCGGCGGACGGACTGCATGTTGCTCGACACGATGATCTCATCAGACAAAACAGCCATCCGCCTTACTCCATCCACAGGTCAGGGACCAGCTTACATCTTGTAGACGGGCTGACCGGCGCTGGTCTTGATGTCCTTCGACCAGGTCGAGCGGATCTGCTCGACGACATTGTCCGGCAGCGGGACGTAGTCGAGGTCGGAAGCGAGCTTGTCGCCGTTCTTGAAGGACCAGTCGAAGAATTTCAGCACCTCGGCAGCCTGTTCCGGCTTCTCGGCCGTCTTGTAGACCAGGATGAAGGTGGGATTCGTGATCGGCCACGCATCGTCGCCGGCCTGGTTGGTCAGCGAGATGCCGAAGCCGGGAGCCGACGTCCAGTTGGCGCTGGCGGCAGCCGCCTGGAACGACTTGATCTCAGGCTGCGGATACTTACCGGCCTTGTTCTGGAGCAGGGTGTAGGGAATGTTGTTCTGCTTGGCGTAGGCGTACTCGACGTAGCCGATCGAGTTCGGAACCTGCTTCACCGTCGCGGCAACGCCCTCGTTGCCCTTGCCGCCCTGACCGATCGGCCAGTTGACCGTGGTGCCGGCGCCGAGCTCGGCCTTCCAGGCATCGGAAACCTGCGACAGGTAGGTGGTGAACACGCTGGTCGTGCCCGAGGAGTCGGAGCGGTAGACCGGGGTGATGTTGGCGCTCGGCAGATTCACGCCGGCGTTCAGCTCGGCGATCTTGGGATCGTTCCACTTGGCGATCTTGCCCTGGAAGATGTCGGCGAGAACCTGGCCCGTGAGCTTGATCTGGCCGGGCTGGACACCCTGGATGTTCACGACGGGGACGACGGCGCCCATGACGGTCGGGAACTGGAGAAGACCGTTCTTCTCGAGGTCCTCACCCTTCATCGGAGCGTCGGTGGCACCGAAATCGACCGTCTTGGCCTGGATCTGCTTGATGCCGCCGCCGGAACCGATCGACTGGTAGTTCATGCCGTTGCCCGTCTCCTTCTTGTAGGCTTCAGCCCACTTCGAGTAGACCGGGAACGGGAACGTTGCGCCTGCGCCGGTGATGTCGGCCGCAGATGCCGTGGTCGTGAGGCTCGCGACGGCAAGGCCGGCCGCAAAGGCGTAGGACATGATCTTCACGGTAAGTCTCCTGTTCATTCGAGCGCGACAGGCCGCTTCAAAGCCTGGGCCGCGTCACGCGATGGGACAGCTAGGCCCGACGGATGTCTCCTCTAAGACAGTTGGATGACAATTAAATGACACCCCCAAAGGATCCCTTGGGAGGGGGTTGAAACGAGCGAGCGCATCTCCTCTCCCGGTTGGGAGAGGGGATTTTGCAGCGCCCGCTACGGGCGAGGCCCGGCATCCGGGAGCCGGACCGTGAACCGGGCGCCCTGCCCTGGCTCGCTGGTGATGTCGAGATGGCCGCGGTGGCGGTTGACGATGTGCTTGACGATGGCGAGCCCGAGACCGGTCCCGCCCTTGTCCCGGCTCTGCACGACATCGACCCGGTAGAACCGCTCGGTCAGGCGCGGCAGGTGCTCGGGCGCGATGCCCGGGCCGTAATCCTGCACGGAGAAGGCGACCTGCGGCACCGGCTCTCCGGTCCGGACGACCTCCACGTCCACCCTCCCGCCGCTCTCACCGTATTTGACCGCGTTCTCGATCAGGTTCTCGGCGACGCGCAGAAGCTCGTCCCGGTCGCCGAGGACGAGGACAGGCTTCTCCGGCAGGGTCGCCTGGATCGCCACGCCCCTCTCCTTCGCCAAGGGCGAGAGCGTTTCGACCATCTGGGACGCGATGGCTGCGAGATCGACCATCTGGGTGGGCGACAGGTGGGCCCGCATCTCGATCCGCGACAGGGACAGGAGATCGTCGATCAGTCGCTTCATGCGCTGCGCCTGGCCCTTCATGATGTCGAGGAACCGCTCCCGGGCCTTGGCATCGTCCCGGGCGGGGCCCTGGAGGGTTTCGACGAAGCCCAGGAGCGAGGCCAGGGGCGTGCGCAGCTCATGGCTCGCATTGGCGACGAAATCGGCCCGCATGGCCTCCAGCCGCCGGGCCGAGGTTAGGTCGCGGAAGAACAGGACGACGCCCGCCTTCACCTCAGCATCGGCGACATCGGCCTGCAGGGGGCCGATATGGACCTCGAAGGTCCGCTCCGTCGGGATGCGTTCCGAATACTCGACCTTGAGAGCCTGGCCGCTGTCCAGCACCTCCTGGATGCCGTCGAGCACGTCCGGTGTCCGAAGGGCGAAGGACAGGGGATGACCGGTCTTCAGTCCCGCCAGAAGATCGTAAGCGGCCCGGTTCGCCTCGATCACAACCGCCCGCTGGTCCACCAGGATGACGGGATCCGGGATCTGCGCCAGAACCGCCTCGGCGACGCTGGAGCGGGAATTCGCCTTCGGCTGGGATATGATCCTGGTTCCGAGCCCCAGGCTGCGTTTGGGGCCGGCAACGAGAAATCCCGCGAGAATGGCGATCGCCGCCCAGACCAGGAGCCATCCGTCCCCTTGGCCCCGCACCAGCGCGACGGAGACCAGCACGAAGCAGGTCACGATCGTCCCGCGCAGGGCGGCGTCACGGATCGGAGAGGCGCTCTGTCGGAGGGTGTCCGGCGAGAGGTCGTCGGAGTCGTTCATGGAGAGATGTCTCGGAGGCGCGGCCCGCCTTGTTTAGGGGAGACCGGCCCAGGTGTCATCTCCCGCCGAGCTCGACCTCGCCCGTCAGTTCTTCGTCGTCGTCCGGCTTGAAGGACAGCCGGGCGGCCCGGATGCGGTTGCGGATCTCGTAGGCCCCGAGGATCGCGAGGGCGATCACGAAGGGAACGAGGTAATAGCAGAGCCGGTAGAGGAGCAGCGCCCCCAGGACCTGCTCGCGGGGATAATTCGACAGGGCCAGGAGAATGGTGGCCTCGAAGACACCGAGCCCCCCCGGTGCATGGCTCGCCACGCCGAGCATGACGGCGAAGATATAGACCGCCAGGAAGGTCTCGAAGCTGAGATTGTGCCCGCCGGGCAAGAGCACGAAGAGCACCCCGGCGCCGGCGCAGACATCACCCGCGCCGATCAGGATCTGGGCCAGGGACAGGCGAAAGCCCGGCAGTTCCAGCTTCCAGCCCTGGATCTTCACGGCGCGGCGTTTGATCGAGACCCAGACCATGTAGCCGATGACGAAGATTGCAGCGCCCAGGCCCACCAGCTGGTTCATCCAGATATGGGTGTAGACGAGGCTCGCCAGTTCGTCGGCGTTGCTGATCAGGCTCCAGGCAAGGACGAGCGCCATGCCGAGCCAGAAGGTCACGCCGGCAATCACGGTGAGGCTCGCCACCCGTCCCGGGCTGACCCCCTTGGGGGAGTAGATCCAGTAGCGGACCGTGCCGGCCGTCAGCAGGGGAAAGCCGAGCGTGAAGCTCACCGCGTAGCTCGTGAAGGAGGCAAGCGCGGTCGTCCGGTAGGGAACCTGCAGCTTGAGCTGCCGCAGGGCAATGGCATCGTAGCAGGTCAACAGGCTGTAGCTGATGGCGGTCAGGAGGACCGCGAGACCGATCTGGCGCAGGCTGGCGGCCGTGAAAGCCGCTTTCAGTTCGTTGACATCGATTTCCGATACGATGTGCCAGAGAACCACCAATGACGCGCCGAACAGGAGGACGCTCGCCGCCATCCCGATCCAGGCGAACCGGCGGGACCGGCGCTCCTTCGGATGAAGGGCTTCGGCAGAGGACATCTCCGGCTCGGACACCGGACGGGGACTCAAATCATTCATGAAAACGGTCAATCAGCCTCAGCGTGGAAAAGATCGCATCGGGTATGAGGGCTGTCCTGCATCTATGCTCTGGCCGGGGGAACCGCCAGACGTCGGCCGCCTTTTAGAGCATCGGGCCCAAAAGTGGAATGCACTTTTGGGATCCATCCGATGCACACGGGGTTTCGAAAGGCTGGCGCTACACTTTCGCCGGAGAAATCGCCGCCGATGGTCGATGTGGGTTGTCAGCCTCGAAAAAGGCCTACAACAATGATTCCGTTGCATCGGAGACTTGGCCGCTGGGTCGCGCCTAGGAGTTTTGAGTGGATTTCAAGGAAACGGAAACGCAATTTGCTGTTCTGGCGGAGTCGCTGCCTCAACTCATCTGGTCGTCCCGTCCCGATGGATCTGTCGATTACGTGAATCGCCGGTGGCGTGAGTTTACGGGGCTTTCCAGCGAGCAGCTTTTTGGGAACGGCTGGGAAGTAGCCATCCACCCGGACGACCTGCCCGAAGTTCTGCAGCATTGGCGCCGCTCCCTGGAAGCCGGGCAGGATTATGAATGGGAATACCGTGTCAGGACGGCTGCGGGCGGGTATGAATGGTTTCTCAGCCGGGCCATTCCGATCCAGGATCTGACAGGTAAGATTACCCGATGGTTCGGCACGAGTACCAACATCAACGCACAGAAGAAGTCCGACGAGACCATCCGCCTGCTCGAGAGCCAGTACAGGCTCGCCCTCGAGGCCGCCGATCTCGGAACCTGGCAGATCGACCTGGAAAAGAACCTGATCACCTGGGACGAGGGCTCCTGCGCCCTCTATCACATTCCCCACAACGGATTGTACAGCCTGACCCTGGAAGACGCTTGGGCGATGATCCACCCGGAGGATGTGGAAGGCGTCAAAGAGCGTATCGCCGCGGCGGCGGCCCCCGGGTCCGACGGCAAGTACGACAGCGAGTATCGCGCCATCCTGCCCGACGGGAGACTCCGCTGGTTCCGTTCGCACGGACAGGCTGTTTATGCGAATGGAAACAATAATCATCACGCCATCAGCCTTTATGGCGTGGTCAGCGACATCACGGAACATCATGCCCTGGAGGAGGCGCAGAAGCTTCTGACGCGGGAGCTCAACCATCGGGTCAAGAACCTGTTCGCCATCGCCAACGGCATGGTCTCGATGACCGCCCGCACGGCGAAGGATACGAAGGACATGGCCAATGCCCTGCGCGGGCGCCTGAGCGCCCTGTCGCGGGCCCATGAGCTGGTGCAGCCCGTCTCGGCGGGTGAATCGGGCAAAGGTTCGGACGTTGAACTCGCGCGGCTGATCGAGGCGGTTC
Source organism: Microvirga sp. 2MCAF35 (assembly GCF_052115545.1). Lineage (NCBI taxonomy): Bacteria > Pseudomonadati > Pseudomonadota > Alphaproteobacteria > Hyphomicrobiales > Methylobacteriaceae > Microvirga > Microvirga sp. 2MCAF35. The sequence goes on along the minus strand of NZ_JBFRGW010000004.1, from coordinate 135,345 downwards.
TCGAGCCTTACCGGCAGTCGAGCCAGAACAAGATCGCGATCAAGGGACCGAATGTCCTCGTCGGGTCGAACACGACCACGAGCCTTGCCCTGGTCCTGCACGAACTCGCGACGAATGCGGCCAAATACGGCTGCCTGTCCTGCCCGGAGGGCGAGTTGTCTATTCAATGGACCTTGCAGGACGAAAACGTCGATTTTCACTGGACCGAGACCTGCGGTCCCCGCATCGAGACGCCTCCGACCTTTGAAGGGTTCGGCACCCAGCTGTCGCAGCGAAGCATCACGGGACAGCTCGGCGGCACGCTCGATCGGGACTGGCGTCCGGAAGGCTTGTGCGTTCATATGATCCTGCCGCTCAATCGCCTGACCACCTGATCGATCATGCTCACCTATCGCCGCGTCCTTGTCCTGGGAGGAGCCCGCTCCGGGAAAAGCAGCACTGCGCTGCGGCTCGCCGAGAGCGCATCGACGGAGCGGATCTACATCGCCACGGCCCAGGCCTATGACGAGGAAATGCGTGAGCGGATCGCGCAGCATCGTGCCGAGCGCGACGGATCGTGGCGAACGGTCGACGCGCCCCTCGATCTTGTGGACGTCGTTCAGGGCGAGACTGCTCCCGGACGAGCCGTTCTGGTCGATTGCCTGACTCTCTGGCTGTCCAACATCGTTCTGGCCGAGCGCGACCCTCCCCATGAGGCTGACCGGCTGATTCAGGCCGTTCGGGATGCGGGAGGTCCGCTGATCCTGGTGTCGAACGAGGTCGGTCAGGGCATCGTGCCCGCGACGCCCCTGGGACGGCGGTTTCGTGACGAGCAGGGCCGCCTCAACCAGAGAATCGCAGAAGCATGCGACGCCGTCGTCTTCGTCGCGGCAGGCTGCCCCATCCTCCTCAAGCCGAACCCTCCCCTGCAGCTGAGGCTCGAATAGCCCGGTCCGTCACCGGATCCTGGCCTGGACCTCGGCGCTCAATGCGTCGATGGCGGCGGGTGTCGAAGGACCGCCGCAGATGGTAAGCCGGGCGGGAAGCGTCAGGCGGCGGTCCGGGGGCACCGCCTCTGTCAGGGCCGGATGCGCGAAAAGCGCCGTGCCGTTGTCGACCGCCTGGCTCGATGCCTCATCGACGAGCATGAAATCAGGTGGCCTTATCACGACGGCTTCCAGCCTCGCCACGCCGCCCTGTGTCAGTCCCAGCGCCTCCTGATGCAACCTGAAACCCATTTGGACCAGGATCTCACCGAGCGGCGAACGGGCCCCCATGACCCAGCCGCCTCGCTCATAGATGAGGATACTGCGCCCTCCTGAAACGATCCCCCTCGCCCTCTCCAGGCTCCCGTCGATGCGAGCGATCAGATCCTCGCCACGCTCAGGATGCCCGAGCCTACGGGCCAAGACGCGGATCTGCCCGCGTCCGTCCTCCAGGTTCGTCCAGGGCCCGAAGGTCAGAACCTCCAGCCCCTGTCGTCTCAACAGGGCGACCTGCTCCTGCTGGCCATAGGTGCCCGTCAGCACAAGATCAGGATTGGCGAAAAGGACGGCCTCGGCGCCGTCGTTCCGGAACATGCCAGCGGCCTTTCCGGCCAGAAACGAGAGAGACAAATCCCCGGCGAGACGGCTGAGGGACAAGATCTGGCTCCGGTCGGCCAAGGCCAGAAGAAGCTGGTCGGCGCAAAGGTTGAGCGAGACAACCCGAGCCGGCCTTGTCTGAGCCTGGGCACCGGCGGAGAAGAGCGCCAAGCACGACAGCAGAACCAATGCTGCGCGGCGGCTGACAGAGCGGTGGAGCATTGTGGGTGTTTCGATCCCCGGCACGCACGTTCCCTATCATGCAGGACCTATCGGCGGAAACACCTGTCGATCCGGCAGATCGGCAGGGTGCGAGTTGGCGTTTAAACGGAAGGCCGGGACGGGAATATGGCACAGCCGACATGCCGAACTGCTTGAACCAATGATGTTCAAGCCGATCAGTATTACCTTACCTAAGGTTAATATTATTCAGCTATTGTCATCTCATCACATCGTATTATTCACCCTGCGTCATCTCGCCATCAGTCATACCTAGCGGTAACAAAGCTTTTTGTTGGAAAACAAGGCTTCTTCGAAGATGAACGTCTATTAATAAACCAATACAAATGGTCGCACCCTGGAACACATTCGGAATTTTACCGTCAAGCTGACCTATTCTGGACATATCAGGCCATCACATACTTGCCCCGTCGAACGAAGAACGACCGTACACCCGCCTCGGCGGAGAAACGGTGCATTTGTGGGGACTTATCCATATGCAAATCGCTCTGACAGCGTCTCAGGACGCATGCCAGCAGACGGCCATTTGCCTTGAGAGCGAAAAGAAGACCGGCCTCCGGTTCCTTGTTGACGCTTGCCGTTCACCCTCGCAGGGAGGGAAAACCCTGCTGGACCTCACCAAGTGCTTCGGGCTCAGCGCATGCCTGACCATTGGCATCGGCACGGCAATCCACACGCATTCCGCCTCGGCGGCCGAGGCGTGGACAGCATTGCCGCCGCCCCTCGACGCCGGTCCGAATGCCATCCGGCTGCCGCCCGCCCCTTCGACGGCGCCCTTCTCCATGTCCGATCAGGAAGCCTCCCCAGCCGATCCGCTCGAAGCCATCGCTCCAGTTGCCGCAGCGGAAGCGACGACGGCGGAACTGCAGAAGCAGATTATCCTGTCCATTCCTCTGACGGAGGAACCAGCTTCGGCGGGTTCCAAGGACGAGGAGACCGTCTCCCGCGAACTTACGGAATTCATGGAGTTCGAGGAGATGCGCGTTCCCGTCTGGATCGTCGACACGATCCTGCGGGCGTCCAAGGCCACCGGAGCCGATCCGGTCTATATGATGGCTTTGGCCGACAAGGAATCGAGCTTTCTGCCCGGCAACAAGGCCTCGACTTCTTCCGCCGTCGGCCTGTTCCAGTTCATCACCAGCACGTGGCTCGATGCGGTACGCTCGTTCGGCCCCCTGCATGGACTGACGGCAGAAGCCGAGGCGATTTCGGGCGCGGGAGCCAAGATCGACGTGGCGGACGCCACGATGCGCGAGCACATTCTCGGACTGCGCCGGAATCCCTACATCTCGGCCCTCATGGCGGCCGAAATGATGAAGCGCGACAAGGCCAAGATCGAGACCAAGCTCGGACGGCAGCTGAGCCGGTCGGAGTTCTACCTGTCTCACTTCTTCGGCGTCGACAGCGCGAGCCGGTTCATCGCCCTGGTGGACGATACCCCGAAGAAGAGCGCTCCGGACGCCTTCCCGGCGGCCGCCAAGTCCAACAAGTCGCTGTTCTTCACCAAGGACGGCAAGAAGACACGTCAGCTCAGCGTGGCCGAAGTCTACGGCAAGATCGACGACATGATCGACAAGCGCCTCAACCGTTACGAGGCCGTGTCGGCTCGGGCCACGGCCGACGCATCGGGCTTCTGATCGGGCTCGCCCTCCGCGCACGGGCTGTGCGCCTCAGGGACCTGATCCTCGACCGCCTGAAGGTCCGCACGCGGCGTCAGGCTTGCCGCGGCCGAGCTGGTGGTCGCGACAACGGCAAAGCCGCCCTTGGCCGGCGAGCGGTCCACTTGAAGAATCCGCACCACGATGAACGCGACGAGCCCGAGCGAGGCCACGCCCGAGTAGATGAACAGCCCCTTCGGTCCCATCATCTCCATGGCGGCCGCGCCGAACAGGGGACCGATGGTGACGCCGGCGGCCCAGGAGAACAGCAACGTCCCGACGGTGGACACGATCTGCCCCGGATCGACGATGTCGCAGGCATGGGCCACGCAGACCGAGTAGATGCAGAGGGCTAGGCCGCCCCAGGCCGCGAACGACCAGAGGATCAGCAGATTGGCGCCCTGTGCGCTGGCCCAGAGGATCAGGAGCGACACGAGGCTCGTTCCTGCGGCGAGCCCTGCGATCACATAGCGCCGGTCCGCCCTGTCGGAGAGCCATCCGAGCGGCCATTGCATGGCGAGGCTGCCGGCCTGCAGGGCGAAGAGAAGGGCCGCGGCCTGATCCTGGGTCAATCCGATGCTGACGCCGAAGACGGGCGTGATGGCAATGACCGGGCCATTGACCAACCCGACGACGAAAGAGCCCACCACGGCGGATGGCGCAGCGGCGAACAGCCTCCGTACCTCGATCCGCACGCCCTGCGGGGCAGCGGGTTCCGTCGTGGTTGTCGCGGCAATTGGCAGGAGCGAGAGCGTGATCAGGGCGCTCACCATCATGAACAAGCCGTCCGTACGGATATTGCCGAAGCCGATCCCGAGCGGAGACAGCATCAGGGCAACCTTGGTGCAGATCATGTAGATCGACAGGATCCGCCCACGATGGCTCGACATGGCGCGGGCGCTGATCCAACCATCCGTCACGGTGAAGATGCAGGCGAGCGTGATGCCGGTCAGGCCGCGCAGAAGGATCCAGGCCCAGGTCGAATGCGCCTGGGTCATGGCGAGGATCAGGACGGCTACCACCGCCGCGAGACTGGCGAAGGCCCGGATGTAGCCCACATGCCGGATGAAGCTCGGGGCGAGGAAACAGCCTGTCGAGAACCCGAGTCCATAGGCGGCCGCCACGACGCCGATGGAAGCGACCGAGATCCCCTCGGCCTGCATCCGCAGGGGCATGAGCGCCTGCAGCAGGCCGTTGCCAGCTTGCAGTAAGGTGGTTGCGGCCGTGATGGTCCAGATGAGGGCGAGGGAGGAGTTCACAATCGAATCGGGGATGAAAGGCGGCGGGCGAAAAAGCCAGATAGAAGACAGCTGCCGCTTAAGATCAAGTTTCGATCGGAATCGACGGTGTGTTCTTTAGTTGGTTGGGCATGCCCGACCGGATCAGCCGGACACGCGCGGGAAACTGCCGGACCCTACTGGCCCGGACGATCCTTCTGAAAGCTCGCGAAAAGATAGAAACCATTGAAGCGAACGCCTTCCATGGCCGCCTTCCGGTCGAACCCAAGGGGCGCGTCCTGGCTCTCGAGCCGCCCGCCGAATTGCCAATGCGGTTCGACGACGAACGAAGGAACGGAGCGCTCTTCCGGGACGGCGCAAACCAATCCGTCCGGTTTGGTGCTTCGGAACAGATTATATGAGTACATGTCCTGCTCCATTGTTCGCATCACGAATCGCACCCTGCCGGAAAAGAGTGACAGGAGTGTGTTATTGCATCGCAGCAAGTGCGGATTTTCTTCTTTTCGCCCCTCCGATGGAAGTGGCGCAAAGGGATGATCCTTTGTTAGGCTGATCCTTCCCCATGGGACCGAAGAACCAGAGAGGAAGCACGCCGCATGATCACTCACAACGCTCTTCGACGAAACCTTCTGAGCCTCGGCCTTCTCGCGAGCATCGCCCTACCCTGCCCGGTCTTCGCGCAGGCCCTCGCTCCCTCGCCCGAGGCTCCCACGGGCCGCATGGACAAATCGGTCGGAACGGCGACGAAAGACATGGTTGCCGCCGCCAATCCCTTGGCCGCGCAGGCAGGCCGGGAGATCCTGGCGGCCGGTGGAAGCGCCGTCGATGCGGCGATTGCGGTTCAGCTTGTTCTCAACCTGGTCGAGCCGCAGAGTTCCGGCCTCGGTGGCGGCGCCTTCATGGTCTTCTGGGACGGAAAGACCATGACCACCCTCGATGGTCGGGAGACCGCTCCGGCGGCGGCCAAGCCCGAGCGTTTTCTCGGGCCCGACGGCAAGCCGATGAAGTTCTACGATGCCGTGGTCGGCGGCCGCTCAGTGGGCGTGCCGGGCACGCTGCGCCTGCTCGAAGCGGCCCACAGGAACTGGGGCAAGCTTTCCTGGCAGCAGGTGATCGAACCGGCCGCTCGCCTCGCCGAGGAAGGCTTTGCGATCTCACCGCGCCTCAACGGGCTCCTGACCCAGGAGAAATACCTCCAGAACGACCCGGTAGCCCGGGCCTATTTCTACGAGGCGGACGGCACGCCGAAAACCGTGGGAACGGTTCTCAAGAACTCGGCCTTCGCCAAGACCCTGCGGATGATCGCCGAGAAAGGCGCCGACGCTTTCTACACGGGCGAGATCGCCCAGGACATCGTGGACACCGTCACGGGCCACGCCACGAATCCCGGCGACATGACCCTGGACGATCTCAAAGGCTACAAGGTCCAGGAGCGCGACGCCCTGTGCGGGAACTACCGGACCTACAGGATCTGCGGCATGGGTCCGCCGAGTTCCGGCCAGGTCGCCGTGCAGCAGATCATGGGCATCCTGGAAACGCAGGACATGGCGTCGCTCAAGCCCGGACCGGATGCGGTGCACTGGATCGCGGAAGCGGGCCGCTTGGCCTACGCGGATCGGGCGCTCTTCCTGGCCGACCCCGCCTTCGTGAATGTGCCGGTCAAGGGCCTGACCGATCCCGGGTATCTCAAGAGCCGCGCCGCGCTGATCGATCCCAATAAGTCCATGGGCAAGGCGAAGCCCGGCGATCCACCCTTCCAGAAAACCTTCCTGTGGGGGCCATCGGAGGGGATCGAATTCGGCACGAGCCACATGTCCATCGTGGATCGCAACGGCAATGCGGTATCGATGACGACCACCATCGAGGACGGCTTCGGATCGCGGCTGATGACGAAGAGCGGCTTCCTGCTCAACAACGAGCTGACCGACTTCTCCTTCGCCACGATGGAGGACGACAAGCCCGTCGCCAATCGCGTCGAGCCCGGCAAGCGCCCCCGCTCCTCCATGGCCCCGACCATCGTGCTCGACGGCAGCGGCAAGCTCTACGCGGTCGTGGGATCGCCGGGCGGCAGCCTGATCATCAACTACGTGGCCAAGACCCTCGTGGGCCTTCTCGACTGGAAGCTCGACCCTCAGATTGCTGCCGATCTTCCCAATGTGGGCAGCCGCAACGGCCCGACGGAACTCGAGGCCGGGACGGAAGCCGAAGGGTGGAAGGCCGCCCTCGAAGCGAAGGGCCACGACGTCAGGCTGATCGATCAGAATTCCGGCATCCATGCTATCGTCGTGACACCGGCCGGGCTGGTCGGCGGGGCCGACAGCCGCCGCGAGGGAGTCGCCATCGGCAACGACTGAACTTGCTCGGGCGGCCCTGTTCCGATAGGGCCGCCTCATCATTGAAGAGAATTGCGGGGGTCCATGCGTATCATCGTCGTCGGCAAGGAAGGACAGATCGCGCGTGCCCTGGCGGAGCGCGCGCGGGCTCACGGCGCGCAGGCGGTGCTCGTCGGCCGCCCCAAGCTCGATCTTGCCGATCCGTCGGGCATCGAGGACGCCCTGATCGACACCGGCGGCGACGTGATCGTGAATGCCGCCGCCTACACGGCCGTGGACCAGGCAGAATCCGACCGGGAGCTGGCGGAGGCCATCAACGGCATTGGCGCAGGCGTTGTGGCCGGCACTGCGACGGCCATGAACGTGCCCATCATTCATCTCTCCACGGATTATGTCTTCGACGGCACGGCCGACCGCCCCTATCGCGAGGACGATCCGGTCTCACCGCTCGGAGCCTATGGCGCCTCGAAGCTTCTGGGCGAGGAAGCCGTGGCGACCGAGGCGGAGAACCATGTCATCCTGCGCACCGCCTGGGTCTACAGCCCGTTTGGCAAAAATTTCGTGAAGACCATGCTGCGCCTCGCCGCCGACCGTGACGAGCTCGGGGTGGTGGGAGACCAATACGGATCCCCCACAAGCGCCCTCGACATTGCCGACGGCATTTTCACAGTCAGCCGCAATCTCCTCGAAAGGCCGGATGACCCGAGCCTGCGCGGGCTGTTTCACATGACCGGCACGGGCTTCGCGAGCTGGGCGGACTTCGCTACGGAAATCTTTGCTTTATCAGCCCGGTTCGGCGGCCCCTCGGCCAGAGTCCGGCCGATTGCGACGGCCGATTACCCGACACCGGCCAAGCGCCCGGCCAATTCCAGGCTGGACTGCGGCAAGCTGAAAGACGTCCATGGAGTCCAGCTTCCGCCCTGGCGCTCCTCGCTGGAGCCTTGCGTGAAGCGGCTGATCGAGGAGGCGCGCAAGGAAGTCTTGCGCTGACGGCCGAACGGGAGAAGGATATTATGAAACTTTCCGCAGAATAAGACGATTGTTCTTTTTAAAGAACAATCGTAGGATCGTTTCATGACTTCGCCGCAGCACCCCGATTATCGCCTGGAAACCCGCCTCGTTCACGAGGGCCATCAACGCACGCCCTTCGGCGAGACCTCGGAAGCGCTCTTCCTGACGCAAGGTTTCGTCTATGAGAACGCGGAAAGCGCCGAGCGGCGCTTCCTGAACGAGGAGCCGGGCTACAGCTACAGCCGCTATTCCAATCCCACGGTCGATGCCTTTGAGCAGCGCATCGCTTCCCTCGAAGGGGCCGAGGCGGCCCGCGCGACGGCCAGCGGCATGGCCGCGGTGACGGCCGCCATGGTCGGACAGGTTCAGGCCGGGGACCATGTGGTGGCGGCACGCGCGCTGTTCGGGTCCTGCCGGTGGGTGGTGGAGGATTTCCTGCCCCGCTTCGGCGTCGGCTGCACCCTCGTCGATGGCGGGGATCTCGACCAGTGGCGCGCGGCGGTCCGGCCGGAGACGAAGGCCTTTCTGCTGGAGACGCCGACCAATCCGGGCCTGGACATCATCGATATCGCGGCCGTTGCCGCCATTGCGCACGAGGCCGGTGCGACGCTGACCGTCGACAACGTCTTTGCCACGCCCCTCTTCCAGAAACCTCTCGCCCTCGGGGCCGATTGCGTCGTCTATTCCGCCACCAAGCACATCGATGGGCAGGGTCGATGTCTGGGCGGCGTGATCCTGGCCTCGACCGAATTCATCGAGACGAAGGTGCAGCAATTCCTGCGCATGACAGGACCTTCCATATCGCCTTTCAATGCCTGGGTGCTCCTGAAGGGCCTGGAGACGCTCCCCCTGCGGGTCGAGAAGCAGACGGCGACGGCCGGCTATCTCGCGGAGACGCTCCACAATCATCCCAAGCTCCAGCGGCTGATCTACCCTGGCCGCCCCGATCATCCCCAGGCTGAACTGATCCGGCGCCAGATGAGCGGCGCCTCCACCATGATCGCTCTGGACGTGGAGGGCGGAAAGGCTGGGGCCTTCCGCTTCCTGAACGCGCTCAGGCTCATCCGGATCTCGAACAACCTGGGCGATGCGAAGAGCCTCGTCACCCATCCGGCGACGACCACGCACCAGCGTTTCACCCCTGAGCAGCGGGCCGAGATGAACATCCCGGACGGCCTCGTGCGCCTGTCCGTCGGACTGGAACATCGTGATGATTTGTTGGCAGATCTTACCACTGCCCTTGAGAGCGTCTGACTTCCAACCGGGCGCCGGTCTCGCGCCGGCCCGAGCGGAGAAGAAGCCAGCCGCCGACCAGCATGGCCGCACCCCAGATCAGGAAGCCGAGGTCCCAGTAGATCCATTGCTCCCGAGGCACGGTTTCATTGACGTGGTGGATGCCGAGAAGCTGATGGTTGACGAGGCCCTCGACCAGATTGAACAGGCCGAAGCCGATCAGCAGCGTGCCGAAGAGCAGCTTGCTCGACCAGCGGATATGGGTGCGCCGCGCCGCCCGCCAGAGAAGTCCCAGGCCGGTTGCGACGAACACGTAGGTGAGCACGTGGAAGAGCCCGTCCCAGAACGTGTTGATCTTCAGGTTTTCGACAGTATCGGGCGGGTAGCCGGCATCCGTGACCAGATGGTGCCATTGAAGCAGCTGGTGCAGGACGATCCCGTCGAAGAAACCGCCGAGGCCGAGACCGAAGAAGATGCCGGCTGCGACGGGAAAGCCTGCGCCTTCACAGGAAGCCTCACTGTCCATGATGCATCAAACCCTCGGGCAGCGTCACTGGGGCGGCTGGGCGGGCGCAGGAGCCGCGGGCGTCCTGGTCGTCGCTCCCTGCTGGGACTGCATGCGGTCGAACATCCGCAAGGCCGCGTCGACGCAGGCTTGCGTGGATTCGCGATTGCCGCAGACGACGCGAAGCTGCGTGTCGCCGCTGCGGAGAAAGAAGCGGGCGCCCTGCCCGTCACGGCCGCCCCGATCCTCATCGTCGCCGCGCATGATCCGGCCGCGCCAGCGATCCGTGTCGCGATCCCATCCGTCGTGCCTGTCACGCCAGCCGCCGCGGCCGGAATCGTCGCGCTCCCGCGATGATTCCTGACTCAGGGCGCCCGTCGCGAAGAAAGCGAGACCGACCGCCAGAATGAAAGCACTTTTCATCGGAACCTCCACGAATGGATGTGAACAGGCCACGGGCCGCTTGGTTCCTGCCTGCATGCGCAACAGACGCATCGAACAGCGGCCTTCATGCGCCGCACGAAGCACCTCTTGATCGGCGGAACACTAAGATCGCCTTCACGTTGGCCTCTTGCTCATGCTGCAAAGGAGGCAATCATGAGATGCCAGTTTTGCCATCAGGACGTCGAGAACCCCTGCCATACCGCCCAGGAGATGCAGCGGCGCGCGGAAAGCCATGTGGAACGCTGCGAACATGCCCTCCAGGCTCGGAAGGGCATGGGATCGGACTCGCACAACGACATCCGGAGCAAAGGGTGAACGCATGTCCGGCACGGCTGAAGACCAAGCCCACGGGTTGACCGAACGGAGCGTGAACACCAGCATCGTGCCTCCGACCGAGGAGAATTCCGAGCATCCGAGCCGGAACGACCGCTCCGCGGCCGATCGGCGCCTCAAGGAGAACGATCAGCGCGAAGGCTTGGACAAGATGGAGCGCGATGCCCCGAGCCCTCGAGACGACACCATGTCGTAGGAGTTTTGAACGATGGCGCGCAAAGCCCGGATGAGACCATCCTGGAAGAAGGCGAAAGCCCGGAAGCAGAAGACATCGGACTCCCGCAAGGGGCGGGTGACCCAACGCAGCTGATCTCGATGAGAGTTGCTTCGGCGGTCCGCTTTTGCGGGCCGTTCTTTTTGGCCCGGTCCCGCACCTTGCGGGGAGGCGCATGGCGCAACTATATTTACATGACCTTACGAAATAACGTATATGTTCGCCACAATTGCCGAATCATTGTTGTGATTTTCCACACATCGGACATTCTGCTCACCGGTGTAGTGAAAAAATAAGCAAACCAATCGGGAATACTTTCAGGAGGACCTTATGACTGCGTCGTCGCTCAGCTTCAGACTTGCCGTTCTTTTCGTCATTGCCGGCATGGCGATGGGAATTGGCATGGCCGCATCCCAGGATCATTCGATCATGCCAGCCCATGCGCATCTCAACCTGCTCGGGTGGGTGTCGCTGTTTCTGTTCGGCATCTATTACGAGCGCCGTCCCGCCCTCGACAGGAGCCGTCTGGCCCTGATCCAAGTCCTCGCTTGGTCGGTCGGAACCGCCCTGATGGCCGTAGCCGTCGCTGCTGTCCACCTCGGATACACGGCTTTCGACCCGGTTGCCGCCGTCAGCACCCTGATTGTTCTCGCCGCCATGGTTCTGTTCGCCTATTTCGTCTTCAAGCCTTCCCGCGATATCGCTTCGTCGCCGACCCCCCACATGACGCCCGCCGAGTGATCGGCAAGCCACTCGGGGCGGCGCCTGCCGCCCCGGCATCCAGACGGTTTCGACGGCGGGCTTGATGGCGTTCAGCGCTTCTTGTTGAGCGTCCAGCTGGGCGTGACGCCGAAGACGCTGCGATAGGCGGTGTCAAACTCGCCCATATGAGTGAACCCGCAGGCCAGGGCGACCTGCATCACCGTTGTGAGCGCCGGATCGGCCGCCCGTAACGCTTCGTGCGCCCGCCGCAGCCGAACGGAGTGCAGGAACATTATCGGCGTCATGTGGCGGAAACTTTGAAACCCGTCCTGCAGGCTGCGGGCGCTCACCCCGGCCTGTGCGGCGATGTCGGCCAGAGACAGGGGCTCGGCGAAGTGCGCTTCGATATAGGCCTCCGCCCGCCTGACATAGAGCGGCACCGCCGCTGCCTGCGGGGCGAGCAGGGCCTGCGAGTACTCATGGCGCTGGCAGAGGAGAAAGCCGGTGAGCAGCCGGTGCTCGAACTGGCGCCAGGCCGCTGGCGAGTGCCTGATCAGGGAGTGCGGATCCGTCAGCTCGGCTTCGGCATAACTGAGCAGCCGCAGCCAGCTGCGGCCAGCGTCGCTCTCGAGATTGGCCGAGACGTCGAAGTCGACGAAGCCGGGAATGTCGTGCCCCAAGAGCTTGGCGCAGCATTCCGCCATGCTTACGCGGCTTACCAAGAGCGCTTTTGTCTCCGTTTCCTCCGAAAACTTCAGCAGCCGCTTCGAGCCGGATGTCATGATGACCGCCCGGTCCGATGCGTGAGAAAACGTCTTGCCGTTGAAGAGCAGCTCCCCCGCTCCCGAGGACGCGATGACGAAAGCCAGCCGATCATCGGCCTCCTCCGGCTCCAGGAAGAGATCGACGTTCCGCCCGACCCGGGCTCGAAAGATCCCGAGTTCACTTCGACCTTGGTAAGCAACCTTCCCATCGGCATGGTTGCCGGCCGAGGCGTTCACAATTCTCTGCGGAGCGATGAGGTTGAGAGCATGCTCCAGCTCATCGAGCCTCTCCGTATACAATGTTTGATCGATGATATGACTGCCTGGATCAGTCGGGAGCTGCATAGACGAACTCCCGCCGTGCGGATTCTGCGACAGGTCAGGCGGCATGTGTTCGCTCATGGGCTGATCAACATGTCGGGAGCACCTACACCCGCAGCTTCTTGTTGAGGGTCTGGCTCGGCGTGATGCCGAAGACGCGGCGGTAGGCCGTTCCGAACTCGCCCACATGCCGGAAGCCGCAGGCCAGAGCGACCTGTGTGACCGTCATGAGCGCGGGATCAGCTGCCCGCAATGCTTCATGCGCCCGATGAAGCCGCACGGAGCGCAGGAACATCATCGGGGTCATGTGGCGGAAGCTCTGGAACCCGCCCTGCAGGCTTCGCGCGCTCACTCCCGCCTGGGCGGCGATGTCGGCCAGGGACAGCGGCTCGGCGAAATGCGCCTCGATGTAGGCCTCCGCCCGCTTGACGTAGAACGGCACGGCGGCCGCCTGCGGGGCCAGCAGGGCCTGGGTATATTCATGCTGCTGAGAGAGCAGAAAGCCGGTGAGCAACTGCTGCTCGAACTGGTGCCAAGCCACCGGCGAGTGCCGGACGAAGGAATAAGGATCGGAGAGTTCGGTTTCGGCATAACTGAGCAGCCGCAGCCAGCTGCGTCCAGCGGCGGTCTCGAGATCGGATGCAACGTTGAAGTCGACGAAGCCTGGGATGTCGTGCCCCAAGAGCTTGGCGCAGCATTCGGCAATCTTCGGGCGCTCTGTCAGGAAGACCTTGATCTCCGTTGATTGATCGAAACGCACAATCCTCGGCGGGCCCGACGGAAAGATGACGGCCTGGTCCGTCGAATGAGAAAAGGTCCTGCCATCCAACAGGAATTCCCCCGTTCCCGATGCCGTCATGACGAACGCCATCCTGTCGTCTGCTTCCTCGGGCTCCAGGATGACGTCAAGCTCACGCCCGATCCGCAATTGAAAGATTCCAGAGCCTCCATGACCCCGGTATGCAAGCATTCCGTTGGCTTGATCTCCTGCCGCGGCATTCGCAAACTTCTGCGGAGAGACTTGCGCGTTGAGCGCATTTTCCAGCTCGTCGAGCCGCTTCGTGTGGAACGTCTGGTCGATGATCAGACTGGTCGGCGATTCCTGGAGCTGCACCGCGTGGCTCTCGCCCGACAGATCCCCTGGGACGGCGGCGGCCATATCCGGGCTCATGAACGGACCTGACGTGGCAAGCAGCCGGAAGCCTGGTTGAGCCTGTAGCGGATTGTCATCGGGGGGATGGTGCGCTGAATATTTTCTGCCAAGAGCACCTGCCTAGCACCGTGAATACAAGCTCTGAAATCTTGTTTCCCAACATCTATGGAAGTGTTCATACGCTCGGCAGCGCGAAATACTACGCAACAACCTAGAGTAGTGCCACTCAATTCCATTTAGCTTGCTGCCAAACCTATCAGAACTTGAGATCCTAGAAGGTCCCAGGCTTATCCACAAGTAATACCTACGGTTAGAAGCCTTATGCCGGCCGGCCCGGAGGTCGCAGGTAACCGGATCGGAAAGGTATGGCGAACCAGGCAAGGGGAGTCCCCCTGCCTGGCTTCATGACATTGAGCACCGTCTTCATCGATTCAAGCCATGCGATCCGCACCCTTCCGTACCCTTGGCTCATTCGGTGGCTGCGGAGCCTCAGGGCATTTTTCGGTGAAATGGACCCGGTTCACCGAAAAATGCGGCAAAGCGAAAGAGGAGAGCTGATTCCACGCAAGGGGAACCAGCTCTACAGCATCGGACCCAAAAGTGAGTCCACTTCGGGTTCAACGCCTTAGTGCAGGCTGACCGTCGTCAGATCGTGCGCCCAGGCATTGGCCACGGCGGCATCGTGGTTGTCGGTGAGCAGGATCGGCTCGCCGCTCGCGGACAGGAGCGCGAAGAGGCGCATGCCGGGCTGGAGCTTCGGCGCTTGCGGGAAAAGCCGCGCGACCTCGTCGGACTCGATCGGCTTTACATAAGCCATCTGCCCCACGCCCAGGGTTGCCAGCTCGGCTACGTCGAGGACCGGCTCGGAATGGTTCTTGATATCGAAGTTCATGGACATCTCCTTGTTGCGGATGCCGTCACACCTTGTCCGACGCGATGATGTCGATCTTGCGGACGATCCGCTCCGGTTCGGGCCGGACGAGATCGATCGACAACAGGCCGTTGGACAGGTCCGCCCCCATGACCTCCATGCCGTCGACAAGGAGGAAGGTACGCTGGAACTGACGGGCGGCGATGCCGCGATGAAGGAAGTGCCTTGTCTTGTCGTCGGACTGGCGCCCCCGGATGACGAGCTGATTCTCCTCCAGGGTCACTTCCAGCTGATCCCGGGTGAATCCGGCGACGGCCAGGGTGATGCGGAGGCGCTCGGGAGCGTGTTCGGTGCGAGCCAGGCGCTCGATGTTGTAGGGCGGATAACCGTCTCCTGCTGCCTTAGCGACACGGTCGAGCGCCTGCTCGATCTCGTCGAAGCCTAACAGGAACGGGTGCCCAAAGGGCGACTGACGCGACATGTTCGAAGCCCAAGGTTGGAGGCACTTCGGTTGGTTTGAGCCCGCTCATGCGGCACTCAAGTGGCCCCGGAAGGAGCCGCTGCCGGCAATATGGCGATGGCACCCTGCCCTATCAAGGCCCAGCCGGCGCGCACCGCCTAGGGCCGGAAATGACGGTTAACGGGACGGGTCAGACCCGCTCCCGCCACCAGGCGACCTGCTCGGCCACGCGCACGGGCGAGGTTCCGCCGAAGCTCGTGCGGGAGCGGACGGAGTTCTCGACGCCAAGCACGTCGTAGATGCCCTGATGGATCCTGGGCTCAGCGGCCTGCATGACCTTGAGGGGGAGCTCCTCCAGGGTGCAGCCCCGCTTCTCCGCCTCCGAGACGATGCGACCGGTGATGTGATGGGCATCGCGGAAGGGGATGTTGAGGCTGCGCACCAGCCAGTCGGCGAGGTCCGTCGCGGTCGAGAAACCGGCGCCGGCGACCGCCGCCATGCGCTCCGGCACGGGCTCCAGGTCCTGGATCATGCCGGTCATGGCCGCGAGCACGATCTCGATGGTGTCGGCCGCGTCGAAGAGCGGTTCCTTGTCTTCTTGAGTGTCCTTCGCATAGGCAAGCGGCAGGCCCTTCATGACGGTCAGCAGGGACACCAGCGAGCCGACAACCCGCCCGCTCTTGCCGCGCACCAGCTCGGCGGCGTCCGGGTTGCGCTTCTGCGGCATCATGCTGGACCCGGTGGTCCAGCGGTCGGGGAGCTTCACGAAGCCGAAAGGCGCCGACATCCAGATGATGATCTCCTCCGCCAGGCGCGACAGGTGCATGGCGCAGATGGAGGCCGCCGCCATGAACTCCAGAAGGCTGTCACGGTCGGACACGGTGTCGAGGGAATTGCGGGTCGGCCCGTCGAAGCCGAGCGCCCGGGCGGTCATGTGCCGGTCGATGGGGAAGGACGTTCCGGCGAGCGCGCCGGCGCCGAGCGGGCACTCGTTCAGGCGCTTGCGGGAATCGCGGAAGCGGCTGCGGTCGCGGCCGAACATCTCCACATAGGCCATGAGGTGGTGCCCGAAGGTCACCGGCTGGGCGCTCTGCAGATGGGTGAAGCCCGGCATCACCGTGGCGGCATGGGCTTCGGCCTTGTCGAGAAGCGCCCGGATCAGGATGGTGAGCTGCTCGTCCGTCCGGTCATGGGCCTCGCGCACCCAGAGCCGGGTGTCGGTGGCGACCTGGTCGTTGCGGCTGCGGGCCGTGTGCAGGCGCGCCGCCGGATCGCCGACGATCTCGCGCAGGCGGCTTTCCACGTTCATGTGGATGTCTTCGAGCGCCGTCGAGAACGTGAAGGAGCCGGACTCGATCTCACCCAGCACCCGCTGCAACCCTTGATGGATCGCATCCCGGTCGCTCTCGGCGATGATCCCTTGCTTGGCCAGCATGGCGCTGTGGGCGATGGAGCCCTGGATGTCCTGGGAAGCCAGTCGCCTGTCGAAGCCGATGGAGGCGTTGATGGCTTCCATGAGAGCGCTGGGCGAGGACGAGAACCGTCCGCCCCACATGGTGTTGGCACCTGACTTTTTGGCTTCTTCAGACACGGTCGTTCATCCGATCAAGAGGGTCCGGGTGCCTTTGCCATAGTTTCCCGCTTCAGGCCACCCGGATCGATACCCCACCCTGCCATTAAGCATCGTGCGCAATGTTTGCCAGTTTAAAACCAGTTGCTAGACTCGACAGCGCTTGTGTGATTTGCATTCATACTGGCGCAACAACAGGCGCTCTAAGCGCTCTAAGGGAATGGCCATGAAGCGACTACCGAAATTTCTCCTATCCGCAGCCATGGTTGCCACCATGGCGACCTCTTTCTCCGCCGTGATGGCGGCAACGCCGCCGGACACCCTGGTCCAGGCTTGGCAGATGGACGACATCATCTCCCTCGATCCCGCCGAGATCTTCGAGCTGAGCGCGTCCGAGATCAACGGCAACACCTATGAGCGCCTGATCACCTACGATATCAAGGATGTCTCGAAGATCTCCGGCCAGGTCGCCGAGTCCTGGACAGTCTCGCCGGACGGCAAGACCTACACCTTCAAGATCAAGCCGAACCGCAAGTTCGCCTCGGGCAACCCGATCACCGCCGAAGACGTGGTCTATTCGATCCAGCGTGCGGTGGCGCTCGACAAGTCCCCGGCCTTCATCCTGGGCCAGTTCGGCCTGACGAAGGACAACGTGAAGGACAAGGTCAAGCAGACCGGCCCGCTCGAAATGACCTTCGAGGTCGACAAGCCCTACGCGCCGACCCTGGTCCTGTACTGCCTCGGCAACTCGGTTGCCTCCATCGTCGACAAGAAGCTTCTTACGCAGAACGAGAAGGACGGCGACTGGGGCTATAACTGGCTGAAGACCCACTATGCCGGCTCCGGCCCCTACATCATGCGCGATTGGAAGGCGAACGAGGTTCTCGTCCTCGAGCGCAACCCGAACTACGAGAAGAAGACGCCGCTTGCCCGCGTGATCTACCGCCACATCAAGGAAACGGCGAACCAGCGCCTGCTCCTCGAGAAGGGTGACATCGACGTGGCGCGCAAACTGAACCCGGAAGAGATCGCCGCGGTCTCGAAGAACCCGGACATCCAGATCCAGAGCGCTCCGAAGGGAACGGTCTACTATCTCGGCCTGAACCAGAAGAACCCGAACCTGGCGAAGCCCGAAGTTCGCCTCGCCATGAAGTACCTCGTGGATTACCAGGCCATCGCCGACACGATCATGAAGTATAAGGGTGAGGTTCACCAGAACTTCCTGCCCAACGGCTATCTCGGCGCGGACAACTCGAACCCCTATAAGCTCGACGTCGCCAAGGCGAAGGAGCTTCTCGCCAAGGCCGGTCTGAAGGACGGTTTCTCGGTGACCATGGACACCCGCTCCACGCCGGAGATCATGGGCGTCGCGCAGGCCATCCAGAGCACCTTCGCGCAGGCCGGCATCAAGCTCGAGATCCTGCCGATGGATTCCAAGCAGGCCCTGACCAAGTACCGCGCCCGCCAGCACGATATCTATATCGGCAACTGGGGCTCCGACTATCAGGACCCGAACTCCAACGCCGACACCTTCGCGGCCAACGACGACAACTCGGACAATGCGAAGGCCAAGCCGCTCGCATGGCGCAATGCCTGGGATCCGGGCCCGCTGACGGCCAAGACCCGTGCCGCCGTGATGGAGCGTGACGCCGAGAAGCGCGCGCAGATGTACAAGGAGCTGCAGAAGGCGGTTCTCGACGACGGTCCGTTCGTGCTCTTCCTGCAGGAGACGGAAGTCGCTGCCGTGCGCAAGAACGTGAGCAACTTCATCCTCGGCCCGTCCTTCAGTGACAACGACATGTCGCAGGCGAAGAAGAACTAAACCTGCAATGGCATCATCGATCGCAACCGGAAGCGGAGGGCACGATGCCCTCCGCTTCTACCTTACAAAGACCGCTCAATTCATCCTCGTGCTGGCGACAACCCTGCTCGGGCTCGTTGCCGTCACGTTTTTCATCGGCCGCGTCGTTCCCATCGACCCGGTGCTCGCCATCGTCGGCGACAGGGCTCCGCCGCAGGTCTATGCCCGCGTGCGTCAGGAGCTTGGCCTCGATCTGCCGCTCATCCAGCAGTTCTGGATCTATTTGAAAAAAGCCGTCGTCGGCGATTTCGGCAATTCGGTCCTCACCACGAACCCCGTGATGACCGACATCAAGAACGCCTTTCCGGCGACCTTCGAGCTGGCCACGCTCGGCACGCTCATCGGCACCCTCATCGGTGTCCCGCTCGGTGTTCTGGCGGCCGTGAAGCGCGGCAGCCTGCTCGATCAGTTCGTCCGTTTCATCGGCCTCGCCGGCTATTCAATTCCGATCTTCTGGCTCGGCCTCATGAGCCTCCTGCTGTTCTATGCCAAGCTCGGCTGGGTTCCGGGACCGGGGCGCATCGACGTGGCCTATTCCTATCTCTACACGCCGGTGACGAATATCGTGCTGCTCGATACGGCGATGCAGGGCCAGTGGGATGCGTTCTGGGATGCGGCCTCGCACATCGTCCTGCCGGCCTGCCTGCTCGGCTACTTCTCGCTCGCCTATATCAGCCGCATGACACGCTCGTTCATGCTGAATGAGCTGGCGCAGGAATATGTGATCGCCGCGCGGGTGAAGGGCCTGTCCGAGATGCGCGTGATCTGGCGCCATGCCCTGCGCAATGCGGCCGTGCCGCTGGTGACGGTGATCGCCCTCTCCTATGCCAACCTGCTCGAAGGCTCCGTGCTCACCGAGACGGTCTTCGCATGGCCGGGCCTCGGCCAGTACATCACCAACTCCCTGCAGAACGCGGACATGAACGCCGTGCTGGGCGGAACGCTGGTGATCGGCACGGCCTTCGTTGTGCTCAATCTCATCTCCGACCTGCTCTACCGTCTGCTCGATCCGAGGACCCGCTGATGGCCGGCTCCCCTGCTCTCTCCCAACCGACCGGCTGGCGGGCCTGGCTGCTCTCCGCGGAGCCGCATTCCCGCTGGCAGGCACGCCTCGGCCGCTTCTATCTCGGCTGGCGCTCGTTCACCAAGAATCCGCTTGCGGTGGTCGGCCTAGCCATCGTGCTTCTGCTCATCCTCGTGGCACTCTTCGCGGATTTCATCGCGCCCTACTCGCCGATCGTCGGCGGCGACCTGCGCACGCAGCGCCTCCTGCCCCCGAGCGAGACCTTCTGGCTCGGCACGGACGACCAGGCGCGGGACATCTTTTCGCGCATCGTCTACGGCTCGCGCATCACGCTGTTCGTGGTTCTGCTGGTCTCGATCATCGCAACGCCCATCGGGCTTCTGGTCGGCACCATCTCGGGCTATCTCGGAGGCTGGGTCGACACGGTGCTGATGCGCATCACCGACATCTTTCTCGCCTTCCCGCGCCTCGTCCTTGCGCTCGCCTTCGTGGCGGCGCTCGGCCCGGGCATCGAGAACGCCGTCATCGCGATCGCGATCACGTCCTGGCCACCTTACGCGCGTATCGCCCGCGCCGAGACCCTGATGATCCGCAACAGCGACTTCATCGCGGCCGTGAAGCTGCAGGGCGCATCCACGCCGCGCATCATCCTGGGTCATGTGGTGCCGCTCTGCCTCTCCTCGCTCATCGTGCGTGTAACGCTCGACATGGCCGGCATCATCCTCACCGCGGCGGGTCTCGGCTTCCTCGGCCTAGGCGCCCAGCCGCCGCAGCCCGAATGGGGCGCCATGGTCGCCACGGGCCGCAACTACCTCATCGATCAATGGTGGGTCGCCGCCATGCCGGGCATCGCCATCTTCGTGGTGAGCCTCGGCTTCAACCTGCTCGGCGATGGCCTGCGTGATGTTCTCGATCCGAAGGCAGCCAAATGACCAAGCCGCTTCTCGAAGTCGAAGACCTGCGCGTGCGCTTCCATCTGCGCACCGGCACAGTGGAAGCGGTGCGCGGCGTGTCCTTCCACCTCGGCCGCGAGCGCCTCGGCATCGTGGGCGAGTCCGGGTCCGGCAAGTCGCAGACGGGACGCGCCATTCTCGGGCTCACCCCTCCCCCGGGCGAAGTCACGGCCAAGCGCCTCGCCTTCGACGGGATCGACCTGCAGACCGCCTCGAAGCGCACCCTGCGCCAGTTGCGCGGCGGGCGCATCAGCATGGTGATGCAGGACCCGAAATACTCGCTGAACCCGGTCATGACCATCGGCGAGCAGATCATCGAGGCCTATCAGGCCCACGCCAAGGCCAGCCGCGGGGAAGCCCGCGACAAGGCGCTGGCCATGCTGGAAGCGGTGAAGATGCGCGATCCGGCCCGGGTGTTTTCCCTCTATCCGCACGAGGTCTCGGGCGGCATGGGGCAGCGCGCCATGATCGCCATGATGCTGGTGACCGATCCCGACCTGCTCATCGCCGACGAGCCGACCTCGGCTCTCGACGTGACCGTGTCCATGGAGGTCCTGCGCATCCTCGACGAGCTCGTCACCGAGCGCGGCATGGGGCTCATCTTCATCTCGCACGACCTGAAGCTCGTCTCCTCCTTCTGCGACCGGGTGCTGGTGATGTATGCCGGACGCGTGGTCGAGGAGCTGGAGGCGAAGAACCTGCGCGAGGCGAAGCATCCCTATACGCAGGGGCTCATGCGCTGCCTGCCGACGCTCGCCGACGACGTCCGCCCGCTTCCCACCCTGAACCGCGACCCCGCTTGGGCGCTGTGACAGGTGAAAGATCCGATGCTCGATATTCAGAATCTTCAAGTCGTCTTCGGCACCGGCCGCCTCAGGGTCGATGCGGTCAAGGACGTGAGCTTCCACGTGAACCCTGGCGAGGCCTATGGGCTCGTCGGTGAATCCGGCTCCGGCAAGTCGACGGTGCTGCGCGCTATCTGCGGCTTGGCGCCGATCACGACAGGACATGTCCTCGTCGATGGGAAGGAAGTCACCACGCCGCGCGGAAAAGCCTTCTACCGGACGGTGCAGATGGTCTTCCAGGATCCCTACGCCTCGCTCCATCCCCGCCACACAGTCGACCGCACGCTTTCGGAGCCGCTCGCCATTCATGGGGAGAAGGACGCGGAAGCGCGCATCCTCCAGGCCCTGCGCGAGGTGGGCCTCGGCCCCTCCTTCCGATTCCGCTATCCGCACCAGCTCTCCGGAGGCCAGCGCCAGCGCATCGCCATCGCCCGCGCGCTGATCCTGCGCCCGAAGGTCCTGCTGCTCGACGAGCCGACCTCGGCGCTCGACGCGTCCGTGCAGGCTGAAATCCTGAACCTGCTCGACGACCTGCGCCGCAAGATGGGGCTGACCTATATCCTGGTGAGCCACGACCTCGCCGTCGTCGCGCATCTGTGCGAGCGTCTCCTGGTCATGCGCCACGGCGAAGCCGTCGAGGAAACCACCTCCGCGGCGTTGCGCTCGGGCGCGGCCTCGAACGAGTATACCCAGTCCCTGATCCACGCGAGCCAGGGCTTTACGAGAAGTGCAAAACAGCCGCCCCAGTCGCTGGCCGGCTAGTGCATCGTGCGGAAAAGCGGAAACCGATTTTGCGTGTAAAGATGCGACAATGCGAAGAAGGGAGATGATTTCACATCGGTGCAATCATCTCCAAACCCGATTTTTCCAATTTCAACTGCTTGGCACGAAACCATGTCCTCCTCTTCCCCGATGCCCGTCTTCGATGGCCATAACGACGTCCTCCTCCGCCTGATGCGCGGCAAGCTCCAGCCGGAGCGGGCTTTCCTGGAAGGCGACAATTTAGGGCATCTCGATTGGCCGCGCATGAAGCAGGGCGGCCTCCTGGGAGGGTTCTTCGCCGTCTACGTGCCGTCGGACAGTGACGGCACCGGCATCGACGTGGACGCGCTCATGACACAGTCGCGCTACGACGTGCCCCTGCCGTCGCAGCTGGCGCTCGCGCCGAGCCAGCAGGTCACCGTTCACATGGCCTCGCTCCTCATCCGCATCGAGCGCGCCTCGAAGGGCGAGGTGAAGATCTGCCGCACGGCCGCCGACATCCGCCAGTGCCTCGACACCGGCCGGCTCGCGGCCATCCTGCATATCGAGGGTGCCGAGGGCATCGACCCGGACCTGCACATGCTGGACGTGCTCTACGAGAGCGGCCTGCGCTCCATCGGCCCGGTCTGGAGCCGGCCCAACATCTTCGGCCACGGCGTACCGTTCCGCTATCCCTCGACGCCGGATACCGGCCCCGGCCTGACGGATCGAGGCCTCGAGCTGGTGCGCGCGTGCAACCGCCTCAAGATCATGATCGACCTCTCGCACCTCAACGAGAAGGGATTCTGGGACGTGGCGCGCCTCTCCGACGCGCCGCTCGTCGCCACCCATTCCAACGCGTGGGAGATCTGCCAGCACTCGCGCAACCTGACCGACAAGCAGCTCGCGGCTATCCGCGAGAGCCGCGGCATGGTCGGCGTCAACTTCGCCACCTCGTTCATCCGCCCCGACGGCCAGCGCAACGACGACACGCCGCTGGAGGAGATGATCCGCCACATGGATCACCTGATCGAGCATGTGGGCGTCGACGGCGTCGGCCTCGGCTCCGACTTCGACGGCGCCACCATCCCGGCCGAGATCGGCGACGCGCGCGGCCTGCCCCGCCTCGTCGACGCCATGCGCCGCCACGGCTACGACGAAGCGACCCTGCGCAAGCTCTGCCACGAGAACTGGGTGAACGTCCTGGAGCGCACCTGGGGGCAGTGAGCTTTTTGGGATTACCGACACTCCTCAGTGTCATTCCCGGGAGGACACGCAGCGGAGGAGAAGGGAATCCGTCGCTCAGCGCTTGTAAGTGGATCCCCTTCCCGCACTTCGTGCGCCGGGGATGACACCCACCACGTCATGGCCGGCCTTGTGCCGGCCATCCCGATAAGCAAAAGCACGGCGCCTTACCGAAGCGAGATCACCGGCACGAGGCCGGTGATGACGTGGCGGTAAATCTACCGCTCCGCCTTCGACGTCAGCGCAAACACACTCGCGATGCCACCGACGCCGAGCATCAGCAGCAGGCTCACCGCATTGATCGCCGGGGTCGCGCCCTCGCGCATCTGGCCGTACATGGTGATCGGCAGGGGCGCGTCGGAGCCGACCAGCATCAGGGTCGTGTTGAAGTTCTCGAACGACATGAGCAGGGCCACGAGCCCGGCGCCGATGAGCGCGGGGCTTAAGAACGGCAGCGTGACGGTGCGCAGCACGCGGGCACGGCTGGCGCCGAGATCGAAAGCCGCTTCCTCCAGCGAACGGTCGAACTTGCGCAGGCGCGCGGCGATGATGAGGGTCGAGATCGTCAGGATGAAGGACAGCTGTCCCAGGATCACGAGGGTCAGCCCGGGCCGCAGGAAGTCGAGATCGGTCTGAAGCCATTCCTCGAGCCCGTTCGCCAGCCGTGAGAAGAAGGCGAGGATCGAGATGCCGAGCACCACGCCGGGGATGACGAGCGGCCAGAGCATCATCATGGCCAGGAAGGTCTTGCCGCGGAACTCGGCCCGCTCCAGCACCCAGGCATTGACCGTGCCGAGGAGAACCGCCAGCAGCGCCACGGGAACCGCGACCTTGAAGCTGTTGCCGATGCTGTCGAGCCAAATCGGGTCCGCCAGCACGCCGGGCTTGCCGAACACGGCGCCCGTGCCGGTGAACCATTCGAGGGTGAAGCCCCGCCAGGGCGGCGACGGGAACGGGCTCGCGTTGAACGCGAAGATCGCCACGACGAGCAGCGGCGCGAACAGAAAGATGTAGAACGCCGCGATGTAGATTTTCCAGGCGATGGACGGGCGGTTCATGGTCATCAGGCCTGTTTCAGGGTGGTGCCGAGGCTCTGGCCGGTGAGACGCAGGCCCAGCCACACGATGGCCGAGGAGAGCAGCAGAAGCAGCATGCCGAAGGCTGCGCCCTGGGGCCAGTTGAAGCGCGTGATGAACTGCGCGTAGATCTGCTCGGTGAACCACAGGCCGTTCTTGCCGCCGAGCAGCACGGGCGTGGCGAAATTGCCGACGGTCAGCATGAACACGATGATCGAGCCCGCGACGATGCCCGGCATCGCATGGGGAATGACGATCCGGCGCAGAACCGTCCAGCGGCTGCCGCCGAGATCGAAGCCCGCCTCGACCACGGATTGATCCAGGCTTTCCAGCGCGTTGGCCAAGGGCACGATCATGAACAGCAACCCGCCATAGACGAGGCCCAGGATCACGGCACCGTCGTTGTAGAGAAGCTCCACCGGCTGGTCGGCGAGGCCGACCGCCCGAAGGACATAGGAGATCACGCCCGTCTCGCGCAGCAGCATCATCCAGCCGAGGGTTCGCACGAGCTCCGACACCCAGAACGGCAGCAGGCAGAGCAGCAGCAGCATCGCCTTCACCCGCCCTTGCGCCACGCGGGCGATGTAGAGCGCGATGGGAAAGGCGAGCACGAGGGTCAGCGCCGTCACCAGGATCGACATGAAAGCGGTGCGCGCAAAGGTGCGCCAGTAGAGCGGCTCGGTGAAGAACTCGAGATAATTGCCGAAGCCGAAGGCATAGACCCGCGGCGCCACGCGTTCGCTGAAGGAGAGGATGAGGATTTCCACGTGCGGCAGCACGATGAGAAGCCCGAGCCACAGGATCGCGGGAGCGACCAGCAGGAAGAACGTGAGGCGCGATGCCTGTTTCGTCATCATGCGGCGAAGACCTTCATGGCGTCCGCCGTCCAGCCCACGTGGATCGGCGCGCCGACCTCGATGCCGGCGAGCGGACCGGCCTGGGGCAGCACGGCGCGCACAGGCTGATCGAAGCCCAGCGTCTCGATGAGCAGGCTCGAATTGGCCCCGTCGAAGAGTACGGCCGACACCCGGCCCTCGAAGCGGTTCGGAAGGTCGCGCAAGGCCGGCTGGCTCGCCGCCAGAGCGATCGCCTCCGGTCGCACGAAGGCAACGGCGCTCTTTTGCGGAACGCGGCCTGATCCTTGGGTCACCATTCCCGAGGGCAATTGCAGGGCCACGGTGCCGTTAGACGAAGACACGATCTCACCCGGCCAGCGGTTCGTCTCGCCGACGAAACTCGCGACGAAGGGCGTGGCCGGGTTGTGGTAGAGCTCGCGTGGGCTTCCCACCTGCTCGAACTTGCCCTGGTTCATCACGGCGATCCGGTCGGACATGACGAGCGCCTCCGACTGGTCGTGCGTGATGTACGCGAAGGTGGTGTTGAAGGTGCCCTGCAGCTGCTTCAGCTCGATCTTCATGTGCTCGCGCAGCTTCAGGTCGAGCGCCCCGAGGGGCTCGTCGAGGAGAACGAGGGTGGGCTCCAGCACGAGGCAGCGGGCGATGGCCACGCGCTGCCGCTGGCCGCCGGACAAGGCCGTCACGCGGCGCTCGCCGAAACCTTTCAGGCCGACGCGCTCCAGCATGCGTTCGGCGCGCGCCTTCGCGTCCTCGCGCGGCACACCGCGGCAGGCGAGCCCATAGGCCACGTTCTCGCCCACGCTCATCATGGGAAAGAGCGCGAGGCTCTGGAACACCATGTTGACCGGGCGCTTGTTGGCGGGAACGCCGATCATCGATTGCCCACGGATGCGGATGTCGCCGGAGGTCGGATGATCGAACCCCGCGATCATGCGCATCAGGGTGGTCTTGCCGCAGCCGGAGGGGCCGAGGATCGAGAAGAACTCGCCGGGAGCGACGCTGAACGTCACGTCGTCGACGGCCGCATGGCTGCCGAAACGCTTGGTGACGTTGACGATGTCGAGATCGGTGGAATGGGCCATGACGCTGCCACGCAAAAAGTCATCCCCCAGACAAGCTGGGGGATGATGATACACTACGACGGACTTTTACGAACCGGCCTTCAAACGGTCGAGGACCTTGCCCTCGATCTCCTCGATGCCGGCAGGCACGGCCGGATACCACTTGATGTTGTCGATGGCGGCCTTCGGGAAGCTCTCGGCAAACTGGTCCTTCAGCTTGCCCTGCATGAGCTTGTCGGCACCGTTCGAGGCCGTGAAGTTGCCCGCGGAGGCGGCGACCTTCGCGGCAATCTCGGGCTTCATGTTGAAATTGATCCACTTGTAGGCGGCATCGTCATTGCGGCCCTTGGCGGGGATCGCGAACGTGTCGACCCAGCCCAGCGCGCCTGACTTCGGCGCGATGAATTTGATGTCCGGGTTCTCGGAGTTGAGCTTCCAGCCGCCTGTGTCCCAGGCCATGGCCGCCACCACTTCGCCGGAGCGCAGGGCGTTGAGGAGCTGGTCCTTGCCGTCCCAGAAGAACTTCACGTTCTTCTTGCATTCGGCGAGCTTGGCGCCGACCTTGTCCATCATGGCCGCATAGGCCTTGGCGTCGCCGTACGACGCGAAGGGATCCATGCCGTTGGCGAAGGCGAAGGCGATGAGCGCGGGGCGCTTGGCGCGGAAGCTGGCCTTGCCGGCAATCGCTGCATCGCAGAGATCATTGTAATCGGCGACCTTGGGCGCTGCCTTGGTGTTCACGATCAGCCCGTCGGTGCCCCAGATGTGGGGAACGCCGTAGACCTTGCCGCCGACCGTGGTGTTCTTCTTGGTCGCTTCCAGCATGGAGGCGATGAACTGATCGGACTTGAGCTTCGAGAGGTCGAGCGGCTTGTAGATGCCGAACTCCGCCTGCGGGCCGGCGATGCGGTCCTGGCTCGGCTGGACGAGGTCGAAGCCTGCGCCCTGCGTGGCGCGCAGCTTCGAGATCATCTCCTCGTTGTTCGAGAGGGTGACCTCGACTTCGATGCCAGTTTCCTTCGTGAACTGATCGATCACGTCTTTCGGAGCGTAATCGGCCCAGGTCAGGAGCCGCAGCTTCTCGGCGGCCTGCGCCGAACCGACAACCATGAGAGCGGCGAGAGCCGTAGCCAGTTTCAGGCTGGCGCGTTTGGTCAACATCCTAGTCCTCCAATGTGGTTGGGCTTTTCACCCTTGTTCCCCAGTTGCAAAATTATATGACAGTTGAACGACGCGCTAGTGGGTTCGAAGCCGGCTTACAAATCTGCCCGAATGGCTGACAGCCCTCCCCTGCCCGGCTATGGATAGGCTTCCCTTGATGGAGCCTTTGCGATGCGCACCTTCTACCCCGAAATAGAACCCTACGATCACGGGATGCTCGACGTCGGCGACGGTCACCGGGTCTATTGGGAAATGTGTGGCAACCCGCAGGGGAAACCCGTGGTTTTCCTTCATGGCGGCCCCGGCGGCGGCTGCACGCCGACCCAGCGCCGGCTGTTCGATCCGGACAAGTATCGCATCCTGCTCTTCGACCAGCGCGGCTGCGGGCGCTCGACGCCCTATGCGAGCCTCGAGGCCAACACCACCTGGCATCTCGTGGCCGATATCGAGCGCTTGCGCGCCATGATGGGTGTGGACAAGTGGATGGTGTTCGGCGGCTCCTGGGGTTCGACGCTCGCCCTTGCCTATGCGGAAACGCATCCGGAGCGCGTGACCGAACTGGTGCTGCGCGGGATCTTCACCCTCCGCCGCCCGGAGCTGCTCTGGTACTACCAGGAGGGTGCCTCCTGGATCTTCCCGGACAAGTGGGAAGGCTTTCTCGCTCCGATCCCGGAGGAGGAGCGCGGCGACCTCATGGCGGCCTATCGCAGGCGCCTGATCGATCCCGATCCCGCCGTCCGGGCGAAGGCGGCGCGGGCCTGGAGCCTGTGGGAGGGCGAGACGATCACGCTCCTGCACAACCAGGAATACAGCGATCAATTCGGCGACGAGCATTACGCCATCGCCTTCGCCCGGATCGAAAACCACTATTTCGTCAACGAGGGGTGGTTCGAGGACGGGCAGCTCATCCGCAACGCCCATCGCCTGAAGGACATTCCGGGCGTGATTATCCAGGGCCGCTACGACATCGCGACCCCGCCGAAAACCGCCTGGGAGCTGCACAAGGCTTGGCCCGAGGCGAAGTTCATCATGGTGCCGGATGCGGGCCATGCCGTGAGCGAGCCGGGCATCACGCATCACCTCATCGAGGCGACGGACGCGTTTGCGAGGGGTTAACCCCGCCAAACTTTTGCATCTCAACAAACTCAGCCCTCATCCTGAGGAGCGGACGCAGTCTGCGTCTCGAAGGAGGATCCAGAGGGCACTGGATCCTCCTTCGAGACGGTCGCTCCGCGACCTCCTCAGGATGAGGTCGGTGAAATTTCTAGGGCTTTCCGAGCCTGCGCTTACTTTGCGGTCCAGCCGCCATCCATGGACATGTTCGCGCCCGAGATCTGGCTTGCGGCGTCGGAGCACAGGAAGACGGCGAGTGCAGCCACCTGATCGACGGTCACGAACTGCTTGGTGGGCTGCGCCTCCAGCAGCACGTCGTTGATCACCTGCTCCTTGGTCATGTTGCGCGCCTTCATGGTGTCGGGGATCTGCTTTTCGACCAGCGGCGTCCAGACATAGCCGGGGCTGATGCAGTTGACCGTGATGCCGTCGGTCGCCACCTCCAGCGCCACCGTCTTGGTTAGGCCCGCGATGCCGTGCTTGGCCGCCACATAGGCCGACTTGAACGGCGAGGCGACCAGCGAATGGGCCGAGGCCGTGTTGATGATGCGGCCCCATTTGCGCGCTTTCATGCCCGGCACTGCGGCGCGGATGGCGTGGAAAGCCGACGACAGGTTGATGGCGATGATCTGGTCCCATTTCTCGACCGGGAAATTCTCCACCGGCGAGACGAACTGGATGCCCGCATTGTTAACGAGGATGTCGACGGAGCCAAAGGTCCGCTCGGCGAGGCGGATCATCTCCTCGATCTCGTGTGGCTTCGACATGTCGGCCGGCGAATGGATCGCCTTGACGGCGAACTCGCGCTCGATGCCGGCCCGCTCCTTCTCGATGGCGTCCGCATCGCCGAAGCCGTTGATGACGACGTTGGCGCCTTCCTTGGCGAGCGCCCGGGCAATGGCGAGGCCGATCCCGCTGGTCGAGCCGGTCACGACGGCTGTCTTGGATGTCAAAGTCATGATCTACTCCGCTTAAGCCTGGGCGCTAGGCATCAGATGGGGTGGCATAACACAAAGAACAGGTCGAAGTTGAGCCTAGCAGAAAGGAGCATGGAAGGCTGACCCTCAGGCACTCCCCTCGTCTGCCTCGGATGCATGGCCCGATGGCTCCGGAACCCGTTGCCGGATCGGCGGCAATGTGAGATGCGGGCATGAGACCCTTCCGGATCGTCAACAGGTGGATCGTGCCGACACCGAAAATCCTTCCCTGCGGCGACAGCGCCATCACCGTCGAGTTCGGCTCCACGATCAACCCGGACATCAACGGCATGGTTCTGGCACTCGACGACATCGTCCGGAGCCGCGCTCCGGCCGGTCTAATCGAGACGGTGCCCACCTATCGCTCGCTTACGATCCAGTTCGACCCGGTGGCCACCGATTATGATGCCCTGGTCGGCCTTCTGGAAGCCGAAACGCGGAACCTGCCGCCCCGCAACGCCGTCGGCCGGCGCTGGCGCGTGCCGGTCGTCTATGGCGGCGAATACGGCATCGACCTCGACGAGGTGGCGAGCCAGCATGGCCTGACGCCGCACCAGGTGATCGATATCCATTCCTCGGCCATCTATCGCATCTACATGATCGGCTTCCTGCCGGGCTTCACCTACCTGGGCGGGCTCGACAAGCGGATCGCCACGTCCCGCCGGCTTCATCCCCGGGCCAAGATCCCGGCCGGCACGATCATGATCGGCGGCGAGCAGGCGGGCATCGCCCCCATGGACATGCCGAGCGGCTGGCACAATCTCGGGCTGACGCCGGTTCGGCCCTATGCGCCGGGGCGCGACCCGGTCTTCCTGTTCGCGGCCGGCGACGAGATCGTCTTCGAGCCGGTCGACGCTTCGCGCTGGGAGGCCCTGGAGAAAGCGGCACTCGCCGGCGAACCCGTGGCCGAGGAGGTGCGCCCATGACCGATCTCGTGGTGAAATCCTGCGGCCCGATGACGTCCCTGCAGGATCGCGGGCGCCTCGGCTACCAGGGCTTCGGCGTCTCGCCCTCGGGCGCCATGGACCGCCGCGCACTCGCAATGGCGAACGTGCTCGTCGGCAATGCGCCCGAGACGGCCGCGATCGAGTTCGTGAATCTCGGCGGCGCCTTCACGTGCGAGGGCGGCGACCTCCATGTTGCGCTCGCCGGTGCCGGAGGCTCCTTCAGCATCGATGGAACGCCCGTCGCCCCTCAGACCTCCGTGCTCCTCAAGGAGGGTCAGGTTCTGGAGGTGGGGCATCCGCGGACCGGAACCTTCGCCTATCTTGCGGTGGCGGGAGGCTTCGCGGTCGAGCCTGAACTGGGCAGCCTCTCGTTCCATCTGCGCTCCCGTCTCGGCGGCCTGAAGGGATCCCCGCTGAAAGCGGGAGACCGCCTCCCAGGCCGGTCCGAAGCCCAGGATAGGGAGGCGATGCAGCTTGCCGCCGATGTGCTGGAGGAGAGCGGCCCGATCCGCGTGATGCTGGGCCCTCAGGACGATTACTTCACGCCGGAAACCATTCGCTTGTTCCTGGAAAGCGAATTCACCATCAGCCCGCAGGCCGACCGCATGGGCTTCCAGCTCACCGGCCCGCGCCTGGAACATGCAAAAGGGTTCAACATCGTCTCGGACGGCATCGTGGACGGTCATATTCAGGTGCCGGGCAGCGGACAGCCCATCGTGCTGATGCGCGACCGGCAGACCGCGGGAGGCTATCCCAAGATTGCCACCGTGATCAGCGCTGATCTCGCCCGCTTCGCCCAGATGCGTCCCGGATCGGCCGTGCGCTTCAGGGCCGTGGAGCGGGACGAGGCCCTGGCGGCCGCGCGCCGGTTGAAGGACTGGATGGCCTCCCTGCCCTCGGGCCTCACGCCCGTTCGCTTCGCGCTCACGACCGAGCATCTGTTAAGCCGCAACCTGATCGGCGGCACGGTCGACGCGCTCGCCCCCGCATCGGTCGATCACAACGATTGATACAAAAAAGGGCGCCGACCGGCGGCGCCCTTTCCCATCCTATTTCGCCTGCGTCCTCGTCTTGACGCCGCTCTCCTCGCTGCGGTCCGGCGCTCCTGCGGCCTTGGCCTCGCGGCGGCGCGCGTGCAGGATCCATTCGGTATAGCCGTTCGGCTGCTCGGCGCCCTTGAAGACCAGATCGCAGGCGGCGTGCCAGGCCGGCCCCTCGAATTTGGGCGCCATGGGACGATAGACGGGATCGCCCGCATTCTGCCGGTCCACCACGGCCGCCATGCGGCGCAGGGTTTCCATCACCTGGTCCTTCGACACGATGCCGTGGCGCAGCCAGTTGGCGAGGTGCTGGCTCGAGATGCGTAAGGTGGCGCGGTCTTCCATCAGGCCCACATCGTGGATGTCCGGTACTTTGGAGCAGCCGACGCCCTGGTCGATCCAGCGCACCACGTAGCCGAGGATGCCCTGGCAGTTGTTGTCGAGCTCCTGCTGCACCGCGTCCGGCGCCCAGTTCGACTGCGACACCGGAATGGTCAGGATGTCGGACAGCTTGGCGCGCGGACGCTCCTTCAGCTCCTCCTGGCGCACGGGAACGTCGATCTCATGGTAATGCAGCGCATGGAGCGTCGCGGCCGTGGGTGACGGCACCCAGGCGGTGCTGGCGCCGGCCTGCGGATGGCCGATCTTCTGCACGAGCATGTCGGCCATCTTATCGGGCGCCGCCCACATGCCCTTGCCGATCTGCGCCCGGCCGGGCAGCCCGCAGAGGAGGCCCACATCCACGTTGTTGTCCTCGTAGGCCTTGATCCAGGCGGTGGACTTCATGTCATTCTTGCGGATCATGGGACCTGCTTCCATCGAGGTGTGAATCTCGTCGCCGGTGCGGTCCAGGAAGCCCGTGTTGATGAACACGATGCGCTCGGATGCGGCTCTGATGCAGGCCTTGAGGTTGACGGTGGTGCGCCGCTCCTCGTCCATGATGCCCATCTTCAGCGTATTGCGGGCAAGACCCAGCATGTCCTCGACGGCCGAGAAGAGGTCGTTGGCGAAAGCGACCTCGTCCGGCCCGTGCATCTTGGGCTTCACGATATAGACTGAGCCGGCGCGGCTGTTGCGGATCGGCCCCGGGCCCTTCAGGTCGTGGACGGCGATCAGCGACGTGACGGCGGCGTCGAGAATGGTCTCGGGAATCTCCTCGCCGGCCTCGTCCAGCACCGCATCGGTGAACATGTGGTGGCCCACATTGCGCACCAGCATGAGGCTGCGCCCGTGCAGGCGCAGTTCGCCGCTGCTGGGCATGGTGTAGACCCGGTCCGGGTTGAGCCGGCGCTCGACGGTCTTTCCGCCCTTCTCGAAGCTCTCGACGAGGTCGCCCTTCATCAGCCCGAGCCAGGTGCGGTAGATCTGCACCTTGTCCTCGGCATCCACGGCCGCGACGGAATCCTCCAGGTCCATGATGGTGGAGACGGCCGATTCCAGCACCACGTCGGCGATGCCGGCCGGATCCTCGGCGCCGATCGGGTGCGAGCGGTCGATGCGGATGTCGAGATGCAGGTTGTTGTGGCGCAGGAGCACGGAGGACGGGTTGGCCGCATCGCCTTGGTAGCCGACGAACTGGGTCGGATCGATCAGGCCGGTCTCGGTGCCGTCCTGCAGGGTGACGATGAGCGCTCCGTCCCGGTCCGCGTAACCCGCCGCATCCCGGTGGCTTCCGCCGGCGAGCGGCGCGGCCCGGTCCAGCACCTCGCGGGCGCGCTCCACGACCTTGGCTCCACGCTCCTTGTTGTAGCCGCCCGAGCGGGTGGCGCCCTCCTCCTCCGGGATGGCATCGGTGCCGTAGAGGGCATCGTAGAGGCTGCCCCAGCGGGCATTGGCAGCGTTGAGCGCATAGCGGGCATTGGAGACCGGAACCACGAGCTGGGGACCGGCGATGCGGGCGATCTCGTCGTCCACATGCTGGGTCTGGACGGAAAAATCCTCCGGCTCGGGCAGGAGATAGCCGATATCGCGCAGGAAGCGCTCGTAATCCGCCTGGTCGAAAGGCTTGCCGGCGCGGGCCCGATGATACTCGTCGATCTGCCCCTGAATCTTGTCGCGGACGGCGAGCAATTCGCGGTCACGGGGAGCGAAGTCCCGGACGAGCCCGGCCAGGCCGGCCCAGAAGGCGGAACTCGATACTCCCGTGCCAGCCAGCGCTTCCCGTTCGATGAAATCGTGAAGAACCGGTGCAACCTGGAGGCCGTTCGTCTGGACGCGCGTCGTCATCGTTCCCGCTTTCGGTAGCTAATGGGCTTTGCCTTAGCTTAAGGCACTGCGACTAAAAATGAAGATCGGCGTCGTTGCCATGAGCAAAAGGACGAACGATCGCTCCGAAGCCTATGCTTTGGGAGTAGATTTCGGCCCTCGAACCGAGCCGATGTAACAAAAAAGCCGCCATAAGGCGGCTGTTTTTGAAGGATTGGTGGAGCCAGGCGGGATCGAACCGCCGACCTCTTGCATGCCATGCAAGCGCTCTCCCAGCTGAGCTATGGCCCCATTTGGGCCGCGGCGCCTGGGGTGCCGCGGCGGTCTCTGTCGAAGCAGAGGCGCCTCTATAGTCGCCTCCGATCCGAGGTTCAAGCCTCTTCGTCGTCTTCCAGATCGCTGTCGATCAGGTCGGACACGTCGTCGTCGCCCTCTTCCTCGTCCTCGAGGAAGGTATCGTCGTCGGCCACGTCGTCGGCCACGTCGATGTCGTCGTCGGTCGGGATGTCCTTCTCGTTCTCGCCCGCCTCGACCTCGTCGAGGGAGACCATCTCCGGCCCGGTCGTCTCGAGATCGGTCTCGTCGTCGTCAGGGGCGGCGACCGCCGCGCGGGCAACCACGGGGGCGGCGACGCGGCTCATGGCGACGGCCTGGAAGACGGTGCCGCATTTCGGGCAGACCGCCGGGTCCTTGTTGAGATCGTAGAATTTTGCGCCGCAGCTCATGCACTGGCGCTTCAAGCCGAGTTCCGGTTTGGCCACGGTGATTGCCTTGATCAAGTGTGAATGGTTGGGAAGGCTCCGTTAGTCATGAGGGAATGGCTTGTCAAATAGGAAATTGCAAGAGCGGGCGACGGCGCGTGCCAGCTTGCGCGTGACGGCGGGAAAACCCCGTGTTAGGAGCCCGCCCTGATAAGGAGTCTCGAGGAACCCGAAATGTCGCACGCGCACGGATCGCCGTCCCCTGTCGCCAGCAGGCCTGGAACGCCCCTGAAAGGGCGCATCCGCGTGCCCGGCGACAAGTCGATTTCGCACCGCTCCATGATCTTCGGGCTTCTCTCCATCGGCGAGACCCGGGTCGAAGGCCTCCTGGAGGGGGATGACGTGCTGCGCACCGCAGAGGCCTGCCGGGCGCTCGGCGCCACCATCACCCGCGAGGCGCCCGGCCGGTGGCGGATCGTCGGCGCGGGCATCGGCGGATTGAGCGAGCCCAAGGACGTTCTTGATTTCGGCAATGCGGGCACCGGTTCGCGCCTCATGATGGGCGTGGCCGGAAGCCACCCGATCACGAGCACCTTCGACGGCGACGCCTCGCTGCGCAAGCGGCCCATGCGCCGGATCCTCGACCCGCTCACGAAGATGGGCGTCATCGTGGTCAGCGAGGCCGAGGGCGGACGGGTGCCCCTCACCCTGCGCGGTCCAAAGGAGACGATCCCGATCACCTACGAGACCCCGGCCGCCTCGGCCCAGATCAAGTCGGCGATCCTGCTTGCCGGCCTCAACTCCCCGGGCAGGACCACGGTGGTCGAGCGCGAAGCCACCCGCGACCACACGGAGCGGATGCTCCGCCATTTCGGGGCGAGCGTCGAGGTCGTCCCGCACGGCCCCGACGGTCGCGCCATCACGCTCCAGGGCCAGCCCGAGCTGCGCGGCACCGACATCGTCGTGCCGACCGACCCCTCCTCGGCGGCCTTCCCCCTGGTAGCGGCGTTGATCACCCCAGGCTCCGACGTGGTGATCGAGGGCGTGATGATGAACCCGCTGCGCACGGGCCTCATCACCACCCTGATCGAGATGGGCGCCTCCATCGAGCGCCTCAACGAGCGCGACGAGGGTGGCGAGACGGTCGCCGACCTGCGCGTCCGCCACAGCCGCCTCATCGGTGTCACGGTTCCCCATGCCCGGGCTCCGTCCATGATCGACGAATACCCCATTCTCGCCGTCGCGGCCTCGTTCGCCCAGGGCACGACCCGGATGCAGGGTCTTCATGAGCTGCGCGTGAAGGAATCCGACCGCCTCGCGGCCGTCGCCGCGGGCCTCGCAGAGGCCGGCGTCGAGCACGAGATCCAAGGCGACGACCTCCTCGTCCATGGGTCGAACGGCAAGGTTCGCGGAGGCGGCAACCCGGTGGCCACCCATCTCGACCATCGCATCGCCATGGCGTTCCTGGTCATGGGCCTGGCGACGGACCAGCCGATGACGGTCGATGACGGAGCCATGATCGCCACGAGCTTCCCGTCCTTCATTCCGCTCATGCGCGAGCTCGGCGCCACGATCCAGGATTGAGCCGCCCATGATCATCGCCATCGACGGACCTGCCGCCTCGGGCAAGGGGACCCTGGGCAAGCGTCTGGCCGAACATTACGGTTTCGCCCACCTGGACACGGGACTGCTCTACCGCGCGGTCGCCCGCGTGCTCATGGACCGGGACGTCCCTCTCACCGACCGGGACGCCGCCGCGCAGGCGGCGCAGAACCTGGACGTCAGCCATCTGGAGGACGATTCCCGCCTGCGCGGAGCCGTCATGGGCGAAGCCGCCTCGGTGGTCTCCGCCTATCAGCCGGTCCGGGATGCCCTCCTGGCCTTCCAGCGCCAGTTCGGCGCACAGGAGCCGGGCGCCGTGCTCGACGGGCGGGACATCGGAACCGTGGTCTGCCCCGACGCTGAGGTGAAGCTCTTCATCACGGCGGCCCCGGAGGAACGGGCCCGGCGGCGCCACCGGGAGCTGCTGAGCCGGGGCGAGCAGGCCGAATACGAGACCATCCTGGTGGATATCCGCCGCCGCGACGAGCGCGACATGAGCCGGAGCACCGCTCCCCTGAAGGCCGCCGCCGACGCCATGACCCTCGACACGACGCACCTGGATGCCGACGGCACCTTCCGGGCAGCACTGGATCTCGTGGAACGCAGGCGGTCTGCGTTCCACGGATAGACCTCGTCTACCTCCCACGTCATGGCCGGCCTTGTGCCGGCCATGACGGAGAGGGTGTCGTCCAAGGACATCCCAGGCTAAGGATCCGAAGTCCCGGAATTGCCGTGCCTGAGACCGCCCCCTGGTCCCGGCCTGTCCTTGCCTTAGTTTCAGAAGCTGGCACACTCACCTGACCAATCCGGCTCCCGACAAGGAGATACCGATGGTTCGTTCCGGCTTCATCCGCTTGGCCGCGGGCCTTGCTTGCCTCCTGGAGCTTTTCACGCTGCCCGCCCAGGCCCAGCCTGACACGGAGGTGGACCTCGCCCTCGTGCTCGCCGTCGATATCTCCTTTTCCATGGATACGGACGAACAGGCCCTGCAGCGGGAGGGCTTCGCCCAGGCGTTCCGTTCCAAGCTCGTTCACGACGCGATTCGCGGCGGAATGCTGGGCCGGATCGCCGTGACCTATATGGAATGGGCGGGTTCGCCCGACCAGAAGGTCATCGTTCCCTGGACGGTCCTCGACAATTCCGAAAGCCTAATGGCCTTCGCGGACAAGATCGCCTCGACGCCCTTACGCCGGGCCCAGCGGACCTCGATCTCCAGCGCCATCGATTTCAGCGTGAAGCTTCTCGATGAGAGTGGCCTCAACGCGTCGCGGCGCGTCATCGACGTTTCCGGCGACGGGCCCAACAACCAGGGGCGTCTCGTGATCGAGGCGCGCGATACGGCCGTGGCCAAGGGCATCATCATCAACGGCCTGCCGATCATGCTGCGCCAGCCCGGCTACCTCGACATCCCGGATCTCGACATCTATTACAGGGACTGCGTCATCGGCGGCCAGGGCGCGTTCACGGTACCGGCCCGCGAACGCGACCAGTTCATCGAGGCGATCAAGACCAAGATCCTGCTGGAAGTTGCCAACCTGATGCCCGAGCAGTCCTTGATCAACCGCATTCAGTCCCCTCCGCGCACCAACTGCATGGCCGGCGAGATGCAGTGGCGTGACCGCTGGAGCAATTGAGCTGTTCCTCCCATGAAGCAACTGACATTGGCGCTCGTGGCCCACGACGCCAAGAAGGCCGACATGGCCGAATTCGTGGCCAAGTACGAGAACGATCTCCGGCCCTTCACCCTCTTCGCCACCGGCACGACCGGCGGGCGCGTGATGGAGCGCTGCCCGTCCCTGTTCGTCACGCGCTTGAAGAGCGGACCGCTCGGCGGCGACCAGCAGATCGGGGCGATGATCGCGGACGGAAAGGTCGACGTGCTCTTCTTCTTCGTCGATCCGCTCTCGCCGCATCCGCACGACGTGGACGTGAAGGCGCTGATGCGCCTCTCTCTCGTCTACAACATCCCCATGGCTCTTAATCCCGCCACGGCGGAACGGCTGATCGAGTCGTTCCGGGATTAAGGGCATCGTGCTTTCCTCCCCGTGCGGGGATTGAGGGTGGCGCCAGAAAGTCGGACTGCGGCGCTCGACAAGATCATCCGCCTTCGCTCTCCCACGTCATCACGGCCTCGTGCCGGTGACCTCGATTGGAAGAACGCCCTCGGTGTCATTCCCGGCCGGAGCGCAGCGAAGGGGAAGGGAATCAACACCTCCGCGCTTAATCGTGGATCCCCTTCCCGAGCCTTCGGCCCGCCGGGGATGACAGCGGAGCGCTTCACAGAAGCGGGATGGCCGGCACAAGGCCGGCCATGACGTAAAGGTTCCACCCGTTAGGACTGCCCTGCGAACAACTCACCTCCCACGCGGCTTGGCGCGTCGCGTGGGAGGTGCCGTCAGCGGATCTTCCGGCCATGGATGCTTGGGATACTGCCCGCGCATGTCGGCCCGCACGGCCGCCCAGGAACCGCGCCAGAAGCCCGGCAGGTCGCGGGTGATCTGGATCGGGCGCTGAGCTGGCGAGAGCAGATGCAGGATGAGCGGGGCGCGTCCCGCCGCGATGGTGGGGTGCTTGTCGAGCCCGAACAATTCCTGCACGCGCACGGCGAGAACCGGCCCCTCCTCGGCGCCATAATCGATTGGGATCTGCGATCCGGTCGGCACCTCGATATGGGTCGGCGCCTCCGCATCAAGACGCCGCTGCAGGTTCCAGGGCAAAAGGCCACGGACGGCCTCGCTCAACAGGTCGGGACCGATGTCGTTCAGGCCGGTTTTCCCGACGAGATGCGGCGCCAGCCATTCTTCGGCCGTGCGGCTTAAGGCGCCGTCCGACAGGTCCGGCCATTCCTCGCCTTCGGCCTTGCGGAGAAACATTACGCGCTCGCGCCATTGGGCCAGGGCCTTCGACCAGGGCAAGGCATCGAGGCCCAGGGAGACGAGGCCTTCGGCAAGGGCTTGCGCCGCCTCCTCGGTTGTCGGCACCTTCAACGGGCGCTCATTCAGGAGCAAGGCCCCGAGGCGCCTGACGCCCCGTGCCCGCAGGGCCTTGGCCTGCCGGTCGAAGGCGACTTCGTCGCGCTGCTCGATCGCCTCGCCGAACAGGCTCTCGATCTCGTCCGGCGTGATGGCGGCGGCCGCCAGAATACGCGCCGAGGCCGCCCCGCCGGCGATCTCCGCGATGGCGAGATAAGGCTCCTTGGCCAGCCGCTCATGCGCTTCGAGCACGGCCCCACGCCCATTGGCCATGAGGTATTCGCCCGTCTTGCCGCGCGCCTTCGCGAGCCGGTCCGGATAGGCCAGCGTCAGCAGCGCGCCGATGGAATGCGGTTCGCCTGACCCGGAACCGTTGCTCCCCCTGGACCAACCCTCCGCCATGCGCCGCATGTCCTGCGCCCGACCCGAACGGTCCCGGCGAAAGCGCTCGACACGCTCGGAAAGGTCCACCGCATCGCCGCCCAGCCCGCGCTCGACGAGGACAGCCGCGATGTCCGCGGCATCGCGCGCCTGTCCGGTCTCGCCCGCGGCCAGGACCATCCGCGCGAGACGCGGCGGCAGGGGCAGGTCGCGCAGGCGCCGGCCCGTGTCCGTGATGCGCCCCTCCGCATCGAGCGCGCCGAGCTGCTGCAGCAGCGCTCTCGCCTCTTTCAGGGCGGGCGCAGGCGGTGGGTCGAGGAAGGCGAGCGACGTGGGATCCGTGACGCCCCAGGCGGCGCAATCGAGCAGCAACGGCGCCAGATCCGCCGACAGGATCTCCGGTCGTCCGAACGGCTCGAGCGCTCCCGTGGCAGCCTCCTCCCAGAGCCGGTAGCACACGCCGGGCTCGGTACGGCCGGCGCGACCCCGCCGCTGGTCGGCGGCGGCGCGGGAGACGCGCACGGTTTCAAGGCGCGTGAGGCCGATATTCGGCTCGTAGACGGGCACCCGGGCAAGGCCGGAATCGACGACGACGCGGACGCCCTCGATGGTGAGCGACGTCTCGGCAATCGAGGTGGCGAGCACCACCTTGCGGCGGCCGGGCTTGGCGGGGCTCACCGCGAGGTCCTGCTCGCCCCGCTCCAGCGCGCCATAGAGGGGCGCGATGTCGACCGCGGGATCGTTGACGCGTTCGCGCAAGAAAGTCTCGACCCGGCGGATCTCCCCCTGCCCTGGCAGAAAGACCAGGATGGAGCCGCTCTCGGCCCGCAAGCCACGCGTCACCGCATCCGCCACCTGCTCGTCGATGCGTCGGTTGGGATCGCGCCCGACATAGCGCGTCTCGACCGGATAGGCGCGGCCTTCCGATTCGATGACGGGCGCATCGCTCAACAGCCGCGCCACCCGGGCGCCATCGAGCGTCGCCGACATGACGATAAGGCGAAGGTCCTCCCTCAAGCCCCCTTGGGCGTCAAGAGCCAGGGCGAGCCCCAGATCCGCGTCGAGGGAGCGCTCGTGGAACTCGTCGAAGAGAACGGCGGCAACGCCGTCGAGGGACGGATCGTCCAGGACCATGCGGGCGAAGACGCCCTCGGTCACGACTTCGATCCTGGTCCTGCGGCTGATCTTGGAGCCCAGGCGGACGCGCAGGCCCACCGTTTCTCCCACGGCCTCGCCGAGGGTCTGCGCCATGCGCGCCGCCGCCGCCCGGGCGGCCAGCCGCCGGGGCTCCAGGACGATGATCTTGCCGCCATCGATCCAGGGCTCGTCGAGCAGCACCAGCGGCACCCGCGTGGTCTTGCCCGCGCCGGGCGGGGCGACAAGCACCGCATTGGGGCGTGCGCGAAGGGCCGCCGTCAGCTCGCCGAGAACGGCATCGATGGGAAGGGAGGTGTCGAAAACCCGCATGCCGCCTGATGGCGCAAGCGGGCCGGGAGGGCAAGTGTGATTGGATGAGGCTTTCACGTGCCCATTGTCATTCCCGGCCAATGGCCACCCGGAATGACGTCCTTTCCGTCATGGTCGGACTTGTCCCGGCCATCCCAATTGGGTGAAGCGTCGCGCTCTTCGGATCGGGATCACCGGCACGAGGCCGGTGATGACGTGAAGGGGATTTCAAACCGGAAAGTCGTACCGCCGCAGCTCGCCCGGCAAGTCGATGGCCTCGACGCAATGGATCGCGTGCATCCCCACGTTCCGGGCGCCTTCCACATTGGCCTTGGAATCGTCGATGAACACGCAGTCTTCCGCCGCAAGCCCGTAGCGGTCCAGCAGGAGACGGTAGATGGCCGGATCGGGCTTCAGGAGGCGCTCGTCGCCGGACACGATGATGCCGTCGAAGCCCGATAGGAACGGGAAACGCTCCTGCGCCAGGACGAATTTGGGGCCGGAGAAATTCGTGATGCAATAATTCGGCACGCCCGCCTCTCGCAGGCGCAGCAGGAGGGCCACATGGTCCTCGAAGACGCCCGAGACGGTCTCGTCCCAGCGCTCGTGGAACGCGCGGATCGGCGCTTCATGCGTCGGATGATCCTTCACGAGAAGAGCCACGGCCTCGTCCCAGTCACGACCCCGATCCTGTTCAAGATTCCACTCGTTGGTGCAGACATGGGCGAGGAACCATTCCATCTGCTCCTCGTCGCCGAAGATCCGCCGATAGAGATTGCGCGGATCCCAGCGCAGCAGGACGTTGCCGATATCGAACACGACGGTTTGAGGCTGCCCCATGGTCAGAGATGCTTTCCTTTAATGCTGTTCGCCCCTGTTTAGCCGCCCGGCGGCACCCGCACCACTCCCAAGATCGGCGGGCAGCCATCGAAACCTGAGGGACTGGACAGGCTTGAAGAGAAATCGGGGCCTCAAGCCGGCTCCCTCCATGGCGAGGCACGAAGGGAGCCGCAACCGGACTTATCCGCCGATATTGTAGGCCGCCAGCGCCGCCATGTTGACGATGTCGTTGTCGGTCGCGCCCAGCGAGACGATCTGCACCGGCTTGTCGAGGCCCACGACGAGCGGGCCCAGAACCATCGCTCCGCCGAGTTCCTGCAGCATCTTGGTCGAGATGGACGCCGAGTGGAACGCGGGCATGACGAGCACGTTCGCCGGGCCTGTCAGACGGCAGAACGGGTATTGCGCCATCACGTCCCGATTGAGCGCCACGTCGGCCGACATCTCGCCGTCGTACTCGAAGTCGACCCGCATTCCGTCGAGGATCTCGACGGCTTCCTGGATCTTCTCCGCGCGCTCCGCCTTCGGATGGCCGAAGGTCGAGAACGAGAGGAGCGCCACGCGCGGCTCATAACCGAGACGGCGCGCGACCCCGGCCGACTCGATGGCGATCTCGGCGAGTTCCTGCGCGCTCGGCATCTCGTGGATGGCCGTGTCGGCCACGAGAACCGTGCGGCCGCGCGCAAGGCAGAGCGAGATGCCGATGACGCGATGGCCGGGCTTCGCGTCGATCACGTGGCGCACATCGGCAAGCGCGGTCGAATAGTTGCGCGTCGCGCCCGTCACCATGGCGTCCGCGTCGCCCAAGGCCACCATGGACGCGGCGAAATGGTTGCGGTCCTGGTTGATCATGCGCTGGCAGTCGCGGAACAGGTAACCCTTGCGCTGCAGGCGTTCGTAGAGGAACTGCGCATAGGTCGCGTTGCGATGCGACAGGCGGGCATTGTGGATCTCGATGCCTTCGCGGCCTTCGAGCTCGATGCCCGCCTGCATGGCCGTTTCCTGGATGCGATCCTCACGGCCGACGAGAATGGCCTTGCCGAGCCCCTGGTTGACGAAGGACAGGGCGGCGCGGATCACCTGCTCCTCCTCGCCCTCGGCGAAGACCACCCGCTTCGGGAACTTGCGCACGCGCTCGAAGATGCGATTGAGCGTGCCGGCCACCGGATCGCGCCGCGCCGAGAGCTGCGCCTTGTAGGAACGCATGTCGACGATGGGACGGCGCGCGACGCCGGTCTCCATGGCGGCCTTCGCCACCGCCATCGGGATCGTATGGATCAAGCGCGGATCGAACGGCACGGGGATGATGTATTCGCGCCCGAAGCGCGGACGCGAGCCCTGATAGGCAGCCGCCACCTCGTCCGGCACATCCTCGCGGGCGAGTTCCGCCAGCGCCTGGGCGGCGGCGATCTTCATCTCCATGTTGATCGTGGTCGCCTGCACGTCGAGCGCGCCGCGGAAGATGTAGGGGAAGCCGAGGACGTTGTTAACCTGGTTCGGATAGTCGGACCGGCCCGTGGCGATGATCACGTCGTCACGGATGCGCGCCACCTCCTCGGGGGTGATTTCCGGGTCGGGGTTGGCCATCGCGAAAATGATCGGATTGGGCGCCATGGAGCGGATCATCTCGTCCGTGAACGCGCCCTTGGCCGACAGGCCGAAGACCGCGTCGGCGCCGTTCAGGGCATCCGCCAGGGTTCTAGCGTCCGTCACGGCCGCGTGGGCCGATTTCCACTGGTTCATGCCCTCGGTGCGGCCCTTGTAGATCACGCCCTTGGTGTCGCAGAGGATGACGTTGTTGGGCGCGAAGCCCATGGCTTTCAGAAGCTCCGTGCAGGCGATGCCGGCGGCGCCCGCGCCGTTTACCACGAGCTTGGTCTTCGCCATGTCGCGATCGGTCAGGTGAAGCGCATTGATGAGCCCCGCCGCCGCGATGATCGCCGTGCCGTGCTGGTCGTCGTGGAAGACGGGGATGTCCATCAGTTCCCGCAGGCGCTCCTCGATGATGAAGCATTCCGGCGCCTTGATGTCTTCCAGGTTGATGCCGCCGAAGGAGGGCCCAAGATAACGCACGCAGTTGATGAACGCGTCCGCATCCTCGGTGTCGACCTCCAGGTCGATGGAATCCACATCGGCGAAGCGCTTGAAGAGCACCGCCTTGCCCTCCATCACGGGCTTCGAGGCGAGCGCGCCGAGATTGCCGAGGCCCAGGATGGCGGTTCCGTTCGAGATCACCGCCACCATGTTGGAGCGGGTCGTGTAGTCGAAGGCCAGGGACGGATTTTCCGCGATCGCCAGCACCGGCACCGCGACCCCCGGCGAATAGGCCAGCGACAGGTCGCGCTGCGTCGCCATGGGCTTGGTCGGCACGACTTCGAGCTTGCCAGGCCTTCCCTGGGCGTGGAACTGCAGCGCCTCCTGATCGGTGAAGGTGGGGCGTTTGCGGCGGGTCGGGCGCTGATCGTCGGTCATGGAATATGGTTTCTTTTGATGAAGGGCGTTTCCAAAAGGGGATGCGACCTTAAGGCATAGGGGGCGCCTTCCTCAAGACTTGTCCACATCCGCCCTTTGGACCCCATGACACGGATGAAAGGGCGGGCCAGCTTTGCTAAACAGACTGGATGTCGTCCCAAGCCGCCTATAAATCCGCCGAGACCGCCCCGTCGAACGCCGCGCTTGCGCCCGCAGCCGCGCAGGACAGCCGGGTCACGCCCATGATGGCGCAGTATATCGAGATCAAGGCGGCCAATCCGGACAGCCTGCTGTTCTACCGGATGGGCGACTTCTACGAATTGTTCTTCGAGGATGCGGAAATCGCCAGCCAGGCGCTCGGCATCGTGCTGACCAAGCGCGGCAAGCACCAGGGGCAGGACATTCCCATGTGCGGCGTACCCGTGGAACGCGCCGACGACTATCTCCAGCGCCTCATCGGCCTCGGGCACCGGGTCGCCGTCTGCGAGCAGACCGAGGATCCGGCGGAAGCGAAGAAGCGCGGCTCCAAATCCGTCGTGCGCCGCGACGTGGTCCGCCTCGTCACCCCGGGGACGATCACCGAGGAGCGCCTGCTGGAACCCGGCCGGGCGAACTATCTCCTGGCCATCGCCCGACGCCGCGTGTCCGACACGCAATGGTGCTACGGCCTTGCCGCCGTCGACATTTCCACGGGCCATTTCGTCTTGAGCGAGACGGACGGCCCGGGTCTCTCGGCCGAGATCGCCCGCTTCGAGCCGCGCGAGATCCTGG
Organism: Microvirga sp. 2MCAF35; assembly: GCF_052115545.1. Lineage (NCBI taxonomy): Bacteria > Pseudomonadati > Pseudomonadota > Alphaproteobacteria > Hyphomicrobiales > Methylobacteriaceae > Microvirga > Microvirga sp. 2MCAF35. The sequence goes on along the minus strand of NZ_JBFRGW010000004.1, from coordinate 90,442 downwards.
TGCCCGACGTGATCCACGACGACCCGGACCTCAGGAGCTTCTGGCAGGAGACCCGCGCGTCGATCACGCCCCTGTCCCGCGAGGGCCTCGATCCGGCCTCGGCCGAACGGCGGCTTAAAGGCTATTTCGGGGTCGCGACGCTCGATGCCTTCGGGGCCTTCAGTCCCGCCGAGATCACCGCTGCGGGCAGCGCATTGTTCTACATCGAGAAGACGCAGATCGACAGCCGCCCGGCGCTCAACCCGCCGTCCCGCGATACGTCGGGTGCGGCGCTCGCCATCGATGCGGCCACCCGGGCCAATCTGGAATTGACCCGCACCCTGTCCGGCGAGCGGGCGGGCAGCCTTCTCGCCACCATCGACTGCACGGTGACGCCGGGCGGCGCACGGCTGCTCGCCGAGCGGCTCGCCGGCCCCCTCACCCATCCGGATCAGATCTGCGACCGGCAGGATGCCGTCACGACCCTCGTCGAGAACAACGATCTTCGCGACCGCCTGCGGCGCATCCTCAAGCGCTCGCCCGATCTGGCCCGCGCCCTCTCGCGCCTGAGCCTCGGACGCGGCGGGCCGCGGGATCTCGCCTGCGTCCGCGATGGCCTGTTCGCGGCGCGCGAACTCGGGCTCGAACTGGCGATTGCGCCCGATCTGCCGAAGGAGCTGCTTGCGGCCGCGCAGGTGCTCCAGGGCCTGCGGACTGATGTGGCGGACCGGCTTGCCGCGGCGCTCGCCGCCGAGCTGCCGCTGCTCAAGCGCGATGGCGGCTTCATCCGCCAAGGCTTCGATTCCGGTCTCGACGAGCTGCGCGAGCTGCAGCAGGATTCCCGCCGCTTCATCGCCGCCCTCCAGGCGCGTTATGCCACCGAGACCGGGTGCCGCTCCTTACGCGTCAAGCACAACCACATGATCGGCTATTTCGTGGAAGTGCCGCAGAATGTGGGCGAGGACCTGCTCAAGGAGCCGTGGAAGGATACCTTCGTCCATCGCCAGACCATGGCGGGCGCCATGCGTTTCTCCACGATGGAACTCGGCGAGCTCGAATCGAAGATAGCGTCCGCGGCCGACCGGGCCCTGAAGATTGAACTCGCCCTGTTCGACGAGATGGTGCAGGCACTTCTCGACCTTGCGGCCGATGTGGCGGCCGCCGCCGAAGCCATTGCGGTCATCGACGTGACCGCCTCCCTGGCGGATCTCGCCATGCGCCTCGACTGGACCCGTCCCGTCGTCGACACGAGCCTCGCCTTCGCCGTCAAGGGCGGGCGCCATCCGGTGGTCGAAGCGGCGCTGAAGCGCGACGGCGTTCCCTTCATCGCCAACGACTCAAACCTCTCCGGGAAGGATGCGGGCCACATCCTGCTGATCACCGGCCCGAACATGGGCGGTAAATCCACCTATCTGCGCCAGAACGCCCTGATCGTGGTGCTGGCCCAGATGGGATCCTACGTGCCGGCGAAGGAGGCCCATATCGGCATCGTCGACCGGCTCTTCTCCCGCGTCGGCGCCGCCGACGATCTGGCGCGGGGCCGCTCGACCTTCATGGTCGAGATGGTGGAAACCGCCGCCATCCTCAACCAGGCGACCGCCCGCTCGCTGGTTATCCTCGACGAGATCGGCCGGGGAACTGCCACCTTCGACGGTCTCTCCATCGCCTGGGCTGCCATCGAGCATCTGCACGAGGCCAATCGCTGCCGCGCGCTGTTCGCCACCCATTTCCATGAGCTGACCGCGCTCGCCGAACGGATGAAGCGGATTTCCAACGCCACCCTGAAAGTCACCGAATGGAACGGCGAGGTGGTGTTCCTGCACGAGGTCGTGCCCGGCGCCGCCGACCGCTCCTACGGCCTGCAGGTGGCCCGTCTTGCCGGGCTGCCGGGGCCCGTCGTCGAGCGGGCGAAGACGATCCTGAGCGAGCTGGAAAAGTCGGATCGCGAGGCGCCCAAGCGCGCGCTCGTCGACGACCTGCCGCTCTTTGCCGTTCCCGTCCGGGCCGAGCCTGCGCCTACCCCGCAGCGGGATGCCCTGCGGGAGGCGCTCGACGCCCTGGATCCGGACGCGATGACCCCGCGGGAGGCGCTCGATGCGCTCTACCGGCTCAAGGCGCAGAAATAGGAAGAAGGGTCAGGAAACCTGGGAGCTACGCTCCCGAGGGGCTGCGCCGAAAGGGACGAAGGTGACCGTTCGGGCATCGTCAGGCTCGCGCAGCTGCCCGGCCATGACATAGCTCAAGGCTTCGCGGACACCGCGCTCCGTGTAAGGCTTGGCGATGACGCCCCAGGCTCCGGCGAAATCCTCCGGGATCCGCTTGGCATTCGCCGTCATGAAGACCACCGTGACCCGATGGTTGGACGAGAGGCTGCGCGCGACATCGACGCCGGTCGGCCCGTCAGCCAGATGAACATCGACGAAAGCGAGGTCGGGACGGAGCCTCTGGCCGAGGGCAAGAGCCTCCTCGGACGACGCCGCCATTCCGACGACCTCGTGTCCCAGATCCTGCAGCAGGCTTTCGAGCTCGAGAGCAATCAGGATTTCATCCTCGACAATGAGGATGCGCAACGGCTTCTCGCTACTCAAACTTCATCTCCTGCGCATCGACGGGCATCACGATTTCAGCACGTGTACCTGGCTTCTGATCGCGCCAAGTCAACTGCCCCTTCAACTGTTGGACCAACATCGTGATGAGGGTTTTCCCAAAACTTCCCTCAGCCGGGGGAGCGTGATCGACACCGACGCCATCGTCCTCGACGGCAATTTTCAAGCCGTTTTCCGTCCGGCCGATCTCGATTGTCAATCGGCCCCGGCGCCCATTTGGGAAAGCATGCTTAACCGCGTTGCCGACAAGCTCGTTCAGGAGAAGCGCCAGCGCGGTTGCCTTGGAGGCCGGAACGCCGAGAGGCTGAACATCGAGGTCGAGTTCGACCTGCCCGCTGGGCAGTGCCGTGACCAATTCCCCGGCTAGTTCAGAGGTGAATTCCTTCAGGTTGAACCGGCCCGCATCCCCTGCTGCTGAGAGAAGCCGGTGTGCCGCCGAAAGTGCGCTGACCCGCTCGGCTGTTTCCTGCAACACCTTCCGCGCCTCTGGATCCCGCAGGCGCCGGGCTTTCAGGAGAACCAAGGAAGCGGTCATCTGAAGGGTGTTCTTGATCCGATGCTCGACCTCGTGGAGCTGCGCCGTTTTCCGGTCGAGAGCCGTCTGAAGCGCCGTGTTCCGGCGTTCGACTTGCTCCTCCCCGTGGTGGCTCGTCTCGATGTCGCTTCGGTCGTGATGTTGCACCGAGACGATATCCGTCAGCACGAGAGTGCCCCATCGAAGGTGGCCCGCCTCGTCATGAACGGGAGAGAGGGCCAGGGAGCATTTGAACGCAGAGCCATCCTTGCGGAGGCCGTTGAATTCGGTCTCGAACGCCTCTTCGTCACGCATCGCGTCATCGACGGCTTTCAAGGCGTCCATGCCCATGTCCGGAATGTGAAGGAAATGCCAGCTCCGGCCCGAGACTTCCTCCCGCGTATAACCCGTCAGGTCGAGAAAGGCTTGGTTGACGAAAGCGACACGCGCATGTTCACGACTTTGGTCGATTATCAGAACAGGCAGGCGAAGGGACTGGAAAGCGGCCCTGAAAGGGACCTCCGGAAAATCTGCCGATCGGTCTGAAGGGGATATATGAGTTTCGGCCAGCATTATGAATTCAGAATGCCGCGCAAGAACTCACAGCCCCGCCGTGCCGGCTCGCTCAAGAAGATTAATCGTCCCATGCCAGGAACCGCCCCGTCGATGATAGAACCCTTGCGCTTCCGCGGTGCGGCTCGCGACATAGTGGGACTCAACGCGACGGTGACGGCAGGGTTCCGCTTTTGCAGCATGGAGTCGCACCGCACCTGCGGAATAATTTTAGTAACACTATCGCGTTTCACAACGCCGCGCTAACATTGATCGTTCATGGAGGTCGAAGGATGGTCACGCGCGTTTCCACTGTTGCGTTCGAGGGGATCGAGGCGCGTGCGGTCGATGTGCAGGTTCAGATCTCGCCCGGCTCCGTCGTCTTCATGATCGTCGGCCTGCCCGACAAAGCGGTGGCGGAATCCCGCGAGCGGGTCCGCTCAGCCCTGATCGCTTCGGGATTGGCCCTCCCGGCGAAACGGATCACAGTCAATCTCGCTCCCGCCGATCTGCCGAAGGAAGGCAGCCACTACGACCTGCCCATCGCGCTCGGCGTCATGGCCGCCATCGGGGCCATCCCGGCCGATGCTCTGAACGGTTTCACCGTCCTGGGCGAACTGGCCCTCGACGGCTCCATCACGGCGGTGGCCGGGGCCCTGCCGGCCGCCATGGCGGCCTATCAACGCGACCATGGATTAATCTGCCCCGAAGCCTGCGGGTCGGAGGCCGCCTGGGCCGGCAGCGACATCGAGATTCTGGCGCCCCGCTCCCTGATCCAGCTCGCGAACCATTTCAAAGGGACGCAGGTGATGGCGAGGCCGGAACCGGCCCTCATGCCCGCTTCCGGCACCCTGCCCGACCTGCGAGACATCAAGGGGCAGGAAAGCGCAAAGCGGACGCTGGAGATCGCGGCGGCCGGCTCGCATAACCTGCTGATGAACGGCCCGCCCGGCGCCGGCAAGTCCATGCTCGCGCAGCGCCTTCCCTCCATCCTGCCGCCGCTCTCGCCGCGGGAATTGCTGGAGGTCTCGATGATCCAGTCCGTGGCGGGACTCCTTGCTGATGGAGCCCTCTCCAACCGCCGCCCGTTCCGGGCACCGCACCATTCAGCTTCCATGGCGGCACTGGTCGGCGGAGGATTGAATGCCCGTCCCGGCGAGGCCTCATTGGCCCATCACGGCGTTCTCTTTCTCGACGAATTGCCGGAGTTCCAGCCCCAGGTGCTCGATTCGCTGCGCCAGCCGCTGGAGGCCGGCGAGATCCTGATCGCCCGGGCCAACCATCGCGTGACGTATCCGGCGCGGTTCCAGCTCGTCGCCGCCATGAATCCCTGCCGCTGCGGACAGGCCACGGAGCCGGGCTATGTCTGCCGCCGCCAGCCCAACGAGCGCTGCGTCGCGCAGTATCAGGCGCGGCTCTCGGGCCCGCTGCTCGACCGCATCGATCTCGCCATCGACGTTCCGGCGGTCACGGCCGCCGACCTGATCCTGCCAGCGCCCTCGGAAGGGTCGGCCGAAGTCGCGGCCCGCGTCGCCAGGGCCCGCGAGCGGCAGGCGATGCGGTACGCTGCCCTGAACCTCGACGGCGTCACGACCAATGCCGCGTGCCCGCCAGCGCTTCTGGAAGAGGTGGCCCAGCCCGACCCGGAAGGACTGGCCCTCATCCGCGATGCCGCCAATTCCATGCGCCTGTCGGCCCGCGGTTTCCATCGCGTGCTGAAAGTGGGACGCACCCTCGCCGACCTCGACGGGGAGGATCGCGTGCGGCGGATTCATGTGGCCGAAGCCCTGTCCTACCGCGCCCATGCGGATCGCCGCCCGGCGGCGGCATGAACAGGCGATCGACCTCTCGCATCCGTTCGCGGGAGCCGCGCCGAACTCAAAATTTTCCACCGGGACATTTATGTTTTCTGTCACAAAACAGTTTGGAATGGGTTTTATGTCATGTGGAGGCCGGACAGCGCCAAGCTTGAGTCGGCATCCGAGGCACGATCCCGCGAGGCAGCAATGAATCTTTCTCCGTCGAAGGAGACGGCAGCGTTTCCCGCCCCCTTGGGGTTGCGCCCGCATGGCCTGACCAAATTCATTCCCGGCAAGGACAGGACCGTCCGGGATTACGGCAGCCTCGATCCCGTGCTCGGACGCATCGGGTCGCTGGAGGTGCGCCTCGCCACGACGACGCGCGAGATCCGGAAGGCCCAGCGCCTGCGCTTCAAGATTTTCTACGAGGAGATGTCCGCATCCGCCAACGGAGCCGCCTTGATTTCGCGCCGGGACGTGGATGCCTATGACGCTCTCTGCGACCATCTCCTCGTGCTCGATCATGACGTGAAGCCGAAACCCTTCCGCTCGGCGAAGCCGAAAGTCGTGGGCACCTATCGCCTGTTGCGGCAGGACATCGCAAACCGCCACGGCGGCTTCTACACGAAGGGCGAATACGACATCGCGCCCCTGCTCAAAGCGCATCCGGGGCTGCGCTTTCTGGAACTCGGACGCTCCTGCGTACTCGAACCCTATCGCAACAAGCGCACGGTCGAACTCCTCTGGCACGGCATCTGGACCTACGTCCTCCATCACCGCATCGACGTGATGATGGGCTGCGCGAGCCTCGAGGGCACGGACCCGCAGGATCTGGCGCTCCCCTTGAGCTTTCTGCACCATTACGCAGCAGCGCCCGCCGAGTGGCAGGCCCGCGCCCTGCCGGAGCGCTTCACGGCCATGGACATCCTGCCCAAGCGAGCCATCGACCCCAAGGCCGCGCTGCACGCCTTGCCGCCTCTGATCAAGGGCTATCTGCGCCTGGGCGCGACCTTCGGCACGGGAGCCGTGATCGACCGGCAATTCGGCACCACGGACGTGCTCGTCATCCTGCCCGTGTCGGCGATCAACCCGCGTTATATCGACCATTTCGGCCCTATGGCGAACCGGCACGCGGCGTGAGCTCAAGACTCTTGCCCCAAATGAAATGGACCTAACACCCTGAGCCCTCATCCTGAGGAGCGAAGCGTCTCGAAGGACGAGGGCGCCTCCCGTGCACACTGGACGATCCTTCGAGACGGTGCTTCGCACCTCCTCAGGATGAGGCGAGAGGGAATCGTTCAGCCTTTTGAGATCAAAGAACCTCGATCGCCGCCATCGCCCGCCGCCATTCCTCGCGCACGTCCGGATCGTCCTCGCGCTCCAGCCGTCCTTCGGCATGACGGGCAACGGTCTCCGGCGGAAGCAGGCGAGTGAGAGCCCAGACCGCCATCGCCCGCACGAGCGGCGAGGCATCGTCGAGGAGGCGCTGGGCTTCGTCGGCCAGGGCGGCATCGCGAGAATTGCCGATGGCGATGAGCACGTTGCGGATGAAGCGATCGCGCCCGGTGCGCTTGACCGGCGTGCCGGCGAAGCGGGCGCGAAAGCTCGGATCGTCGAGCCGAGCGAGTTCCGCCAGCGGTAGCGCCGAAAGATCATCCCGCTGCACCAGCCGGGCCTCTCGCCCCGCCTGGGCGAACTTGTTCCACGGACAAACGGCAAGACAATCGTCGCAGCCGAAGATCCGGTTGCCGATGCCGGGGCGCAGCTCCCCCGGGATGTGCCCCTTGTGCTCGATGGTCAGATACGAGATGCAGCGCCTCGCATCGAGCTGATAGGGTGCGGGAAAAGCGTTCGTCGGGCAGACGTCGAGGCAGCGGCGGCATGAGCCGCAATGGTCCGTCTCCGGCGCGTCGGCCGGCAGCTCCGCCGTGGTGAAGATGGCGCCCAGGAACAGCCAGTCGCCGAACTCGCGCGAGACGATCACCGTGTGCTTGCCCTGCCACCCGAGCCCCGCCGCCTCCGCGAGCGGCTTCTCCATGACCGGGGCCGTATCGACGAAGACCTTCACATCCGACGATGCCTTGGACGCGAGAAAGCCCGCCGCCTCCTTGAGCTTGCCCTTGATCACGTCGTGATAGTCGCGATTGCGGGCATAGACGGAGATGTAGCCGCGATCCGTCCGCGCCAGTTCGGCCAACGGGTTTTCAGCAGGACCGTAGTTCAGCCCGAGCAGGATGACGCTGCGCACCTCGGGCCACAGGGCCTTCGGATCGGCGCGGCGCTCCGCCGTTTCCGCCATCCATTCCATGGAACCGTGGTGGCCGGCCTCCAGCCAGGCCTTGAGCCGCTCGGGCGCCAGCGGGATCGAATCCGGCTTAGCGATGCGGATCGTGTCGAAGCCGAGGGCCTTCGCCCGTTCGATGAAGGCGCGTTTCAGCGCCTCCCCGTCTAGAAATCCAGGTTGTCGTAATGTCCCGCCGGCGCCATCCCGGGCACCCGGTCGGCGAGGAGCGCGCGAAAGGACGGCCGGGACTTGATCCTGGCATACCAATGCTTCGCTGTTTCGTCCTCGTCCCATGGCACGTCGCCGAGATAATCCACCACCGACAGATGGGCCGCCGCCGCCAGATCCGCATAGGTCATCTGGTCGCCGGCCAGCCAATTCCGCGCGGAAATCAGAAAACCGATATATTTGAGATGGTATCGCACATTGGTCTGGGCGGCGCGAATCGCGCCCATGTCCGGCGGGCCGCCCCCCAGTTCGATGGGCATGAACCGCTTATAGATCTTTTCTGTGGCAAGATAATCCGAGACCTCGCCGTGAAACTTGACCAGGAACCAGTCGAGCAGGCGGCGGACCTCGACCCTGTGCTCGAGATCCCGCGGCAGGAAGCGCCTGTCCCGCAGGTCCTCTCCCCGGGTCTCGTCGAGATACTCCGCAAGACTTGATGGTCCCGCGACGGCAAGTCCATTATCGTCGATGAAGAGCGGCAGATTTCCGGCGGGGTTGATCTCCAGATAGGGAATGCGCCGGTCCCACGGCTTCTCCTCGACCATATCCGGCTCAAGGCCGAGCTCCGCGAAGATGAGACGCGCGAACCGCGACTGCGGACAAAACGGATAGGAATGAAGGATGGCCATGAAACTATGAGTGACGCGAAACAGGCGGCGAGAATAAGGCCGTGCTTCGTTAAGGGTTGGTAAGGAATATTGGTGAATCTCATGTCTGTGATGCAAAAGGGCTACGCTGGCAGCGCAAACCTTGCTTGACAGATACGACGTGCTCCCGCATCTGGCGCCGTTTTCAGGATTTTCAACGATGTCGCAAATCATCGAGGCGCTCTTTCTCGGCCTCATCGAAGGTCTGACGGAATTCCTTCCGGTCTCCTCCACGGGCCACCTGCTCCTCGTCGGCCACTTCCTGGGCTTCGAGTCGACGGCCAAGACCTTCGAGGTTCTGATCCAGCTCGGCGCGATCCTGGCGATCCTGTCCGTCTATTTCAACAAGCTTCTCTCCATCGCCAAGGCCCTGCCGCACGATCCGATGGCGCGCCATTTCGTCGTCGGCGTCCTCGTGGCCTTCCTGCCGGCCGCCGTGATCGGGGCCCTGCTGCACGGCTTCATCAAGGAGGTTCTGTTCGACCCCTGGGTCGTCTGCACCACCCTGATCCTCGGCGGCTTCGTGCTCATGGCCATCGACCGTTTGCCGCTCGAGGCGACCAAGACCGACGCGACCCGCTTCCCCCTGTCGATGTATTTCAAGATCGGCCTCGTCCAATGCGCCGCCATGGTGCCGGGCGTCTCCCGCTCGGGCGCGACCATCGTCGGCGCCATGCTGATGGGCGCCTCGAAGCGCGCCGCCGCCGAGTTCTCGTTCTTCCTCGCGATGCCGACCATGGCCGGCGCCTTCGCCTACGACCTCCTGAAGAACTACAAATATCTCTCTGCCAATGACGGCATGATCATCGTGGCGGGCTTCCTGTCCGCCTTCGTGGCGGCGCTCGTGGTGGTGAAGCTGTTCCTGGATTATGTGTCCCGCCACGGCTTCACGCCCTTCGCCTATTGGCGCATCATCGTGGGTGCCGCAGGCCTTGCCGCCCTGATGGTCTACGGCTGATCGATGCCGTCCCACGACGAGACCCTGGCAGTCACGCTGTCCATCGCGGTCGCCCTGCTGGTCGTGCTCCTCGCCGTGATCGCGGGTGTGGGGGGCGGTTCGCAGCCTGCCACACAGGGCGGGCCTCCGGGACCCGCCTGTGCCGAGTGGACCGACGGCTGCGTCGTCTGCCGCCGCGTGCCTGAAGGCCTTGCCTGCTCGACACCGGGAATCGCCTGCGTCCCGGCCGCGCCCCGCTGCCTCAGGCCCGCAGGCGTTCCGATCTAACGCATCGGACGGAAAAGTGGACCCGGTATTCGCTGACGCGGCCCTGCGGGTCCGCTCCATCCGATGCGCCAGCCAAGAGAAAAAGCATCGGATGGATCCCAAAAGTGCAAATCCACTTTTGGGTCCGATGCTGTAGCGCATCAGGGTGAACTCGAACTCACCTCCGATGCTTTCAGCTTTTGGCTTGACGCATCTTTGCACGCAGAACCGGTGCTCACTTTTGCGTTCGATGCTCTAGGGAATCGTCTTGTCCGGATAGCGGCACAGGTCGTTGATCGGGCAGCGCCAGCATTCCGGCTTACGCGCCTTGCAGATGTAGCGTCCGTGCAGGATGAGCCAGTGATGGGCGTGGAGCCGGAACTCGTCCGGGATCAGGGCCTCCAGCGCGACCTGTGTGTCCAAGGGCGTCTTGGTGATCGCCAGCGGAATTCGGTTGGTGACGCGGAAGATATGCGTGTCGACGGCAACGCGCGGATCGCCGAAGGCGATGTTGACCACAACGCTCGCGGTCTTGCGCCCGACGCCCGGCAGGGTTTCCAGCACCTCGACGGAATTGGGCACCTCGCCGCCGAACTCCTCCACGAGGCGTTTGGCCGCCGCGATGACGTTCTTCGCCTTCGTGTTGTAAAAATTGAGCGTCCTGATGTGCTCGCGCAGGCCCTCCTCGCCGAGAGCGAGCATCTTCGCGGGCGTGTCGGCGATGGGAAAGAGGCTCTTCGTCGCCTTGTTGACGCCGATATCGGTCGATTGCGCCGAGAGCGCCACGGCGACCAGCAGCGTATAGGGATTGATGTAGTCGAGTTCGCCCCTGGGCTCCGGGTTGGCCGCGTGCAGGCGCCGGAACACCTCGATCATCGTCGCCCGGTCGACGGGCTTCGGGGTCCGCGTGCGAAGCGCCTTCCCGACGGCCTTCGCTGGAACGGCCGGCTTCGGTTTCGGGCTCGCTTTCGAGCTCGATCTTGAACCTGATTTTGTCTTGGCGATGCGGCGGGAGGACGGCTTCAGATCGGACATTTCTGCGTTATACTTGAGGCATGGCAAGCGGCAAGGCACCTTATGGCGAGATCGACCGGTTCGAGCGGCCGGTTTTCTCGGCCGTGATCCGCCCGCACCGGTCCCTGAGCCCGCAGGGCTTCAGGACGCTCATGGTGCTGGTCTGCCTCACCTCGGTCGTGGCGAGCCTGCCCTTCGTGATTATGGGGTTCTGGCCGGTGGCCGGTTTCTTCGGCCTCGATTTTCTGGGCCTCTACATCGCCTTCCGCGTCAGTTATCGTCAGGGTCAGGCCTTCGAGCTTCTTGAGCTGACGCCGATCCGCCTCCTGTTCCGCAAGGTGAGCCCTCGCGGCGACGTGAAGGACTGGCAGTTCAATCCGCTCTGGACCCGCATCGACCGCGAGATCGACGACGAATACGGCATGCAGCACCTTTCGCTGAGCTTCCGCAACGAACAGGTGGAGATCGCCCGCGATCTGTCCCCGCCGGAGCGGGAAACCCTGGCCGACGCACTCGGCCGCGCCCTGGCGGATGTGAAACGGGGTCATTGAACAAAAAGCCAGCCGTTTGGGGCCCGCAGCTTGCGCTGCGAGCCTGACGGGATCGAGGGAGGGTGCGCTGGGCTGCCCGGCTCGCTGTGACTGTGAGAGTGGAAGAGCCGGACGGCGCCTCGCACGCGGTTCTTTTAGGCGTTTAGACTTGGACCAGCACAAGGCTGCCAAGGGCCTCCGGCCACACGCTTGCGAGGCCTGCGACCGGACCGCTTCCCGCCCCACACTGGCTGACGCCTCGCGAGCGCGCCCCTCGTCGGGCGGGAATAGAGAACGATATAGCCGAGCTTGCACCGGCTGTCAAGAACAAAGTGAGAACATAACGTTCGCTCGCCGCGCCCTCCACGTCACCCAGCACGTCATCACCGGCCTCGGGCCGGGGAGCCCGATGGATCGAGGCGCAGCGCTCTTCAGCAGCGGGATGGCCGGGACAAGCCCGGCCATGAGGCAGAGGCGACGGCGCCCGCCGTTACGTCGCTTTTGCGAAACGCTGCCGCATTGAAATCCGCCGCAGCTGGCGGCGCAGCCAGATCCAGCTGCCCGTGACCAGAAGGCCCAGGAGGGCCACCGACGTGACGAGGTTCAGGATGGCCAGCGCAAAGCCGCCCCAGTTGCCCTCATGGATGAGGCGGGGCCAGCTGCGGGCCATGGGAACGGCCCCCTCACGGCTGATGGCGTAGGTTCTCATTTCCCCGTCCTCGGCCACGCGGGCCACGAGATTGCGGCCGAGGGGGCGGATCCAGCTTACGGACGACAGGTCGTGCTCGACCGCGAGCACGCGCACGGCCTCCCGCAGGGGCAAAGGCGAACCGGACGCGCCGGAGGGAGCCGGCGCAGGCGCGAAGGAGATGCCGAAGGCCAGGAGGAGGCCCGTCAGCGGAGAGAGGATCACGACCGGCAGCAGGAACCAGGCGATACCCTTGTGCCAGCCCGGCAGCGTGTTGCGCAGCCTGGGCCAGCCCATGAAAATCCCGAGCCCGATGAGCGCCAGCATGGCGATCGTCGAGGCGGTCACCAGCCATCCCGCCCGCAGGAGCAGATGCTCATGGATCTGACGCGCCGTTCCGAAAATGTCGGAGGCCGACCGCGTCGCCCGGGCCACGGGCTCGCCCGTTCCGAGATCGACCGTCACGCTTCCGCCTGACTGCACGCCGTTGACCGTCAGCGTGTTCTCGTTCGGACGCAGGAAGAGCGCGCGCGCCGTGCCCTGCGGGTCGTATCGCTGGAGCAGTCCTTCGACAATCTGCACCGAGACGGTGCCGGGCTTGATGGCGCTCTGCACCACGATGGGTTCGAAGGAGAGGATCAGGCCGCTCGCCACGACCGCCAGCAGCGGCAGGGCGAAGGTCAAAGCCACCCACCGATGCAGACGCAACAAAAAGGACTTGCGCATGAGAGAGATTCGGCTCCGGGCACGGGAGGCGCCATGATCGTGCCAGCCGGGCAGGAGCTCAAGTTAAGGATCGGTAATGCCGGCCCGAGCGGGAGCGCTGCGTGGCTCAGGCCCGTCCCCGCGCGCTCTTCGCCGTCTTCACCCGGTGCTCGATGAAGTTGCGGATCTCGCGGGTGCGGCGCTGGGGATCGAGCACCTCCGCGTCGATGCCGTGCCGCCAGGCGAGGTCGAAGCGGGCGGGATCCCTGTCGAGGGCGGTCAGGTCCTGGGCATAGGCCACGGCCTCTTCTGCGGTCCGGCAGAAGCCTTCCTTCACGAGGATCTCGGTTCGGCGGCCCAGGATGACGGCCAGTTCGCCCAAGGAGAATTCGGGGTGATACTGCACGCCCCAGAACACGCCTCCGTCCTGGCGGATTTCGGCGGCCTGGACGGGGGAGACGACGTTGCCGGCGAGCACCGTGCAATCCGCCGGCAGGGCCGTCACCATATCGAGGTGGATGGCCGGCGCGTCATAGGCCGCGGGCCGCCCCTCGAGCAGCGGATGCCCCCGGCCCATCTCCGTGGCCGTAAGCTTGCGGGCGAGGCCCACTTCGCGCCCGAGCGGGTTGGGCCGCACGTCCCCGTCCGCCGCGACCGCCGCCACCTGCAGGCCCCAGCAGGAGCCGAAGGACGGGGTGCGGGACGCATAGACCGCCCGCATCAGGTCGATCTGGCTGAGAATATCGGACGTGCGGTCGTAGATGTTGAGATGCGAGCCGGTCAGGACGATGCCGTCATAGGACTCGAGCCCGGACGCATCCGGCAGGTTCGCCCCCTCGTCGGCCGGAAAGGCGATGTCGCAGATGGCCTCGCCCTCGATGGCCTGAATCACCGCCGCATACGATTCCGACGGCATGAGTCCATAGACATCCTTGTGGGCCTGCCTTGCGCCCCGCGTATTGCCCTCGACCACCAGAAACCTTAAGCCCATGCGTGTCACCCGCTCTCTTTCGAGCCGGTTTAGCCGAACGGCACACCGCCGCAAGCGCAATTGTATCGGACCCAAAAGTGGAACCCACTTTTGGGATCAATCCGATACAATCTTCATACAGGAAGCGCATCGTTGAAGCGGAAAACCGGATCCACTTTTCCTAACGATGCGCTAGAGAGGTCCACCCTCCGATGAAATTTCTGCAATCGCTGCGGCAGGGGCTCTGGGGGCAGGCCTATCTGCTTTTGGTCCTCACCACGCTCATGTGGGCCGGCAACGGCATCGCCGGCCGGCTCGCCATCGGCGAAGTCTCGCCCATGGTGCTCACCTGCCTGCGGTGGGTCGTCGTGGTGGCGATCCTGCTGCCGCTCGTGGGGCGCCAGCTCGTGGCCGAGCGGGCGAAATTCAAGGAGCGATGGTTCTTCACGCTCATCATGGGTGTCTCCGGCTTCACCGCGTTCAACGCGCTCTTCTATGCCGCCGCCCACCACACCAGCGCGGTCAATCTCACCATCTTCCAGGGCTCGATCCCCGTCTTCGTCCTCATCGGCATGATCGTCGTCTTCCGTGCCCGCGCGATCCCGCTGCAGATCGTCGGCATGGCCGTGACGCTGATCGGCGTGATCACGGTTTCGGTCAAAGCCGATTGGGAGATCCTGAAGACGCTCGCGATCAACATCGGCGACGTCTGGATGCTGATCGCGTGCGTGTTCTATTCGGTCTACACGCTGGGCCTGCGCTATCGCCCGCAGATGCCGGGCCTCGTGTTCTTCACCGCCATGGCCCTCGTGGCCTTCGTCAGCTCCCTGCCCCTGGTCGGCGTGGAGATGATCCAGGGCACGGCACAGTTTCCCACGCACAAGGGCTGGCTCATCCTGCTCTATGTCGCGCTCATGCCATCGCTGCTCTCGCAGATCTTCTTCATCCGCGGCGTGGAGCTGATCGGCCCGACGCGGGCGGGACTGTTCGTCAACCTGGTGCCGGTGTTCGGCGCCCTGCTCGCGGTGGTCCTCCTCGGCGAGCCCTTCGCCCTCTACCACGCGGTCGGACTGGCCCTGGTGCTCGGCGGCATCTGGCTCGCGGAGCGGCGGCGGTAGAAGCGAAAGGACACTTCCAACGTCATGGCCGGGCTCGTCCCGGCCATGACGTTGGAAGAGCGCTGCGCCTTACTGATCGGGATCACCGGCACAAGGCCGGTGATGACATCGCTAGTATGACGCTACGCCGAACTAATCCGCGAACACCACGGTCTTGCGGCCGTTGAGGAGAATGCGGTCTTCCAGGTGGTAGCGCACAGCGCGCGCCAGCACGCGGCGTTCGATGTCGCGGCCCTTGCGCACGAGATCCTCGGCCGAGTCGCGATGCGTGATCGGTTCCACGTCCTGCGCGATGATCGGGCCCTCGTCGAGATCGGACGTCACGTAATGCGCGGTCGCGCCGATCAGCTTCACGCCACGGGCATGGGCCTGGTGATAGGGCTTGGCGCCCTTGAAGCTCGGAAGGAACGAGTGGTGGATGTTGATGCAGCGGCCCGCGAGCTTCGCCGCGAGACCGTCCGACAACACCTGCATGTAGCGCGCGAGCACCACGAGGTCGGCCTTGGAGTCGCGGATGATCTCCCAGACCTGCGCCTCCTGTTCGAGCTTGGTGTCCTTCGTCACGGGAAGGCAGTGGAACGGTACGTCGCCCAGATCCACATGGCTGTAGGTTTCGGCCGGATGATTGGCGATGACGCCGACGGGCTCGAAACCGAGTTCGCCGATGCGCCAGCGATAGAGCAGGTCCGCAAGGCAATGGTCGAACTTCGAGACCAGCAGCATGACGCGCTGCTTCCGGCCCTGGTCGCTCATCGTCCACGTCATGCCGAAGCGTTCGGCGAGCGGCGTGAAGCCGCTTTTCAGCGCTTCGATGTCGCTCTCTCCCGTCACGGGATTGAACACGACACGCATGAAGAAACGATCCGTCTGCGTATCGTCGTATTGCTGCGCGTCGAGGATGTTGAGGCCCGCCTCCGACAGGTGACCCGCCACGGCCGCCACAATGCCGGGACGGTTCGCGCAGGCGAGCGTCAGGACGAAGCGTTGTGACGGGATCGGTGCCATGATGCGTTCCTCGTTCCTCTTTCTCTGCATCTTCTCTTTCGGCGAACCGAAATCCACTTCGCCGGAAGGTGCGCCTCTTGAGACTTGGAGCATCGGATTGAATCCCAAAAGTGCAGATCCACTTTTGGGTCCGATGCTCTAGAACCGCACCGCGCGGGCGCGCTTGACCTGCGGGATCTCCTCGATCTTGCGCAGGAGCTCGTCCGACACGGGCTCGTCCACCGACACGAAGCAGATGGCATCGCCGCCGGGCTTGTCGCGGCCGAGCGCGAAGGTCGCGACGTTCACGCCGGATTCGCCGAGCAGGGTGCCGAAGCGGCCGATGAAGCCGGGCTTGTCGTCGTTGCGCACGTAGATCATGTTCGGCGCGAACTCGGCATCGACCATGATGTCGCGGATCTCGGTCACGCGCGGCTTGCCGTCCTGGAACACGGTGCCGCCCGCGTGGCGCGACATGTCCTCCGCATCGACGATGATGCGGATGAAGCTCTCGTAATCGCGGGCCGCGCTCTCGCGCTTGACCTCTTCCACCATGATGCCGCGCTCGCGCGCCACGACGGGAGCCGACACCATGTTGATGTCCTGCAGGAACGGACGCAGCACACCGGTCACCGCAGCCGAGGTGAGCGCGCGGGTGTTCATCTCCGCGACAGTGCCCTCGTATTCGATGCGGATGCCCTTGATCGGCGCTTCCGTGAGCTGGCCCAGGAAGGAGCCGAGCTTGTCGGCGAGCGCAACGAACGGCTTCAGGCGCGGCGCCTCCTCCGCTGTGATCGAGGGGAAGTTCACGGCGTTCTGGATCGCGCCCTGCAGCAGGTAATCCGACATCTGTTCGGCCACTTGCAGGGCCACGTTCTCCTGCGCTTCCGTCGTGGCCGCGCCGAGATGCGGCGTGCAGACCACGTTGGGATGGCCGAAGAGCGGATTGGATGTCGCCGGCTCCTCGACGAACACGTCGAAGGCCGCGCCCGCCACGTGGCCGGAATCGAGCGCCGCGCGCAGCGCCGCCTCGTCGACGAGACCGCCGCGAGCGCAATTGACGATGCGCACGCCCTTCTTGGTCTTGGCGATGTTCTCGGCCGAGAGCACGTTCTTCGTCTTCTCGGTCATCGGCACGTGCAGGGTGATGATGTCGGCGCGGCGAAGCAGGTCGTCCAGCTCCACCTTCTCGACGCCGAGTTCGACCGCGCGCTCCGGCGACAGGAACGGATCGTAGGCGATCACCTTCATGCGCAACCCGATGGCGCGGTCGGCCACGATGGAGCCGATATTGCCGCAGCCGATCACGCCGAGCACCTTGGCGGTGAGCTCCACGCCCATGAAGCGGTTCTTCTCCCACTTGCCGGCCTGCGTCGACGCATCCGCCTGCGGGATCTGGCGCGCGAGGGCGAACATCATCGCGATCGCATGTTCGGCCGTGGTGATGGAATTGCCGAAGGGCGTGTTCATGACGATGATGCCCTTCGCCGTGGCGGCGGGAATCTCGACATTGTCGACGCCGATGCCGGCGCGGCCGATCACCTTCAGGTTCTTCGCCTGTTCGAGGATCTTCGCCGTCACCTTGGTGGCTGACCGGATGGCAAGGCCGTCGTAGTTGCCGATGATGGCAGCGAGCTTATCCTTGTCCTTGCCGAGGTCCGGCTGGAAATCGACGTCGATGCCGCGATCCTTGAAGATCTGCACGGCGGCGGAGGAGAGAGCGTCGGAAATGAGTACGCGGGGAGCGGGCATGGTGCACCTCAGATGTGCCGCCCCTTCTACCCTCCCCTTGAGGGGGAGGGTCGGCTCGAAGAGCCGGGGTGGGGTGAACGGCGCTTTCGGTTTGTATTGCTGGCGTTAGGTCCGAGGGCGACGATGACGGGCCGTGTTGCCACCCCACCACGCCGCCCTGACGGGCGTCGACCCTCCCCCTCAAGGGGAGGATGAAGTTCAAGCCGCTTTCGCGAGCTTCGCCTTTTCCTGCGCGAAGGCCCAGTCGAGCCAGGGCGTCAGGGCTTCGAGATCGGATTGCTCGACCGTCGCGCCGCACCAGATGCGAAGGCCGGGAGGCGCATCGCGATAGGCGCCGATGTCGAGGGCCACTCCCTCCTTGTCGAGCGCGGCCGTGATGCCCTTGGCGACCTGCACCACGGCCTCGGGCCCCCTGGCCACCACATCCGGATCGGCGATGACGAGGCATACGCTGGTATTGGAGGCCGTCGCCTGCACCTTGGCGAGGTTGGCGATCCAGGGTGTCTTCGCGACCCAGTCGAGGATGACCTTCGCATTGGCATCGGCCTTGGCGACGAGCGCGTTTAGCCCACCGATGGACTTCGCCCATTCGAGCGCGTCGATGTAATCCTCGACCGCGAGCATGGACGGCGTGTTGATGGTCTCGCCCTCGAAGATGCCCTCGATGAGCTTGCCGCCCTTGGTCATGCGGAAGATCTTCGGCAGGGGCCAGGCAGGCTTGTAGGTCTCGAGCCGCTCCACCGCGCGGGGCGAGAGGATGAGCATGCCGTGGGCCGCTTCGCCGCCCAGCACCTTCTGCCAGGAGAAGGTGACCACGTCGAGCTTCGAAAAATCGAGTTTCTGCGCGAAGGCCGCCGAGGTGGCGTCGCAGATGGTCAGCCCCTCGCGGTCGGCCGCGATCCAGTCTGCGTTCGGCACGCGCACGCCGGACGTGGTGCCGTTCCAGGTGAAGACTACGTCGCGGTTCTTCGTATCGACCTGGGAGAGATCCGGAAGCTCGCCGTAAGCAGCGTTGATGATGCGGGCGTCCGACAGCTTGAGCTGCTTCACCACGTCCGTGACCCAGCCCTCGCCGAAGCTTTCCCAGGCCAGCATGTCGACCGGGCGGGCGCCGAGCATCGACCACAGCACCATCTCGACGGCGCCGGTGTCGGAGGCGGGCACGATGCCGATGCGGTAATCGGCCGGCACCTCGAGCACCTCGCGGGTGAGGTCGATGGCGAGCTTCAGGCGCGCCTTGCCGAGCTTCGCGCGGTGCGAGCGGCCGAGGCTATCGGTTTTCAGGTTTTGCAGGGACCATCCGGGGCGCTTCGCGCAGGGGCCGGACGAGAAGAAAGGCGCGCGCGGACGCGCGGCGGGCAGGTTCGTCATGGTATCCATCCTTACAGATGGGCGCCTCTCGGTGGGGAGAGGTGTCCCGCCAACCGGTATGACGGAGCGCCGGGTCACGGTCAACTGGATTCACATCGCACACCGCCTCGGCGGTCAGTGCCCGAGGAGACCGGGTCTCAATCGTCTCCCCAATGCTCCTTGATCAGGGCGGCTAGGAGGCCCGTATCGGTCTCGACTTCCTCACTGCCTTTGAAAAAGCTGAACTCGACATGATCGTCGAAGAAGTCGAGTTCGACACGCAGGCCGACGAGCGTGAAGGAAACCATGATGGAATCCTCCCGCAGATGGTCCAGCCGGTAATGGATACGCTCCTTGTCCAGATAGTTCAGGAAGGACAGCAGGTCTCTTATTCCCGTTAATTGCATTTCAAATTCCTTATTTTCTGTATTTATCTCGTCCGAGAATTTTCAGGCATGTCCTGGCTGCACGATCACCTTTCTTTGCAGCTTGCATTACATCTGCGATTGTAAAATCGAGAAATTGCTGTGGCAGGACGGGCCTGATGCGCCCTTTGTAATTTACCGAGGCAAAGTTCTGCGCACTCGAACCGAGGTCATCTTTGGTAAAGCCTCCTGCTAGCCTCACCCTGGCAGGAGATCTTCTCTCCCCGCCCGAGCCATTGGAAGGTCGCGCTTGGTCTCCTTCACCCGCACCACCGTCTGTCCATTGTCCACCGCTGGGATTCCCGGCCGGCACGCGCGGCTGGTTCGGATTGAACCGCTTGAGCATGAGGGCCAGGCGCAGACGCCGAAGCTCTAGCTGAGCTTAGGAAAAAGCCTGACGGACTGCCTTCCAATCTCTCTGCGAAGTCGACAAAACCATCAAAAAATCCATTCAAATATGAATTAATTCATAGAACAAAACAGGAATATTGTCAAGCTTGGAGCACGTTGTGGGGTATCCTCGACCCTCACCCGCCCCGAAGAAATTCAGATTACGAAATCGTAATACAAAACATCGTGTTTGCTGCGTTATCCTCACAGCACTTGGCATATATTATGCTAGGACAACTTCCGACAATTACGACCAAGAAGCCGATAAGGTCGAACGACTGAGTGAGGAGCGAGCATGCGTGTGTCCGGTCAACTCGCTGTCATTGCCGTGCTGGGGGCAGCAGGCTTTGGCGGCTGGTACGCCTACAAGGGCGGCTATCTGGCCAATGTGCCGGTGATCGGCGCTTATGTGAGCCAACCTGCGGGGCAGCAGCAGGCCGCCCAGGGCGGGCGTGGACGGGGCGGCCCGACCGGCCCCGCGACGGTCGACGTGGATACGGTCAAGACCGGGCGCATCGTCGAGACCCGGGAATCCGTCGGCACGGTCCGTGCCTATGAATCGATCACCGTGACCGCCAAGGTGGCAGGCATCGTCGGCGAGATCGGCTTCACCGAAGGCCAGAAGGTCAAGGCCGGAGACATGCTGGTCCAGTTCGATGCCGCCGAGCGCCGGGCCGAGATCGAGCAGACCATCGCCGAGGCGAACCGCGCCGAGGCGCTCCGGAACGAAGTCGCCATCAAGCTGGAGCGTGCGCAGGCGCTGAGCCGCACCGGCGCCGGCACCGGGGCCCAGGTCGAGGACCTGACGGCCCAGATGAAATCCCTGGAGGGGTCGATCGCCTCCGCTCGCGCCCAGCGCAAGGCCGCGGAAGCCCGGCTCGAGGATCTGATGATCCGCGCGCCCTTCGCCGGCCGTGTCGGCACCCGCTCCGTCTCGCTCGGTGCCTATGTGGCCCCGGGCACCCGCATCACCTCCCTCGACGACCTGTCCAAGATCCGCCTCGACTTCGCGGTGCCGGAAAACCTCCTGGGACGGCTCAAGCCGGGCCAGACGGTCAACGCCACCTCGGCGGCTTATAAGGGCCGCACCTTCAAGGGCAGCGTATCGACCATCGATCCCCGCGTGGACCAGACAACCCGCACGGCGCGCCTGACGGCCGAGTTCGACAACAGTGACGAGGCCCTGAAGCCCGGCATGTTCCTGTCGGTGGCCCTCGAGGTGTCGACCAAGGACGACGCGGTCGTGGTACCGGAAGAGGCCATCGTCAGCGAAGGCCTACGCCACGTCATCTATCCGGTGAAGGACAGCAAGGTGGAGCGCCGCGTCATCACCATCGGGCAGCGCCAGGGCGGCAAAGTCGAGGTGGTGGAGGGGCTCAAGGCCGGCGAGACCATCGTGGTGCTTGGCGTCCAGCGCGTGCGCCCCGGGGCCGAGGTCGTCGCCCGCCCGGTGGGCTCGGGTGCGCCTGCAGCTCCCGTTCCGGCAGCCAACCGGGAGCAGCCCTCCCGCTCCTCGTTGAACATGCCCCAGGCCATCGGCGCCGCCCAGGCGGCCGAGCGGAAGTAAACCAGTTCGTGTCATCCCCGGCGGTCCTTTAGGACCGGGAAGGGGATCCATAACGCCGAGCGTGATCGTGGATCCCCTTCCCTCGCCTTCGGCTCGCCGGGGATGACACCGAGTGCTTATCAAAAAACTTGACCCTAACGGGACCGAATAGAGCCATGCAGGTTTCAGACCTCTTCATCCGCCGTCCCGTCTTCGCTGTCGTGGTCAGCCTGCTGCTGATCGTGGGCGGCCTTGCAGCGCTCATGAACCTGCCGGTTCGCGAGTACCCGCAGGTCGACCGCCCGGTCGTCTCGGTCTCCACAGTCTATCGCGGCGCCTCGAACGAGGTGATCGAAAGCCGGGTGACGGAGATCATCGAGGGCGCCGTCGCGGGCATCGAGGGCATCCGGCAGATCACGTCGCAGAGCCAGAACGACCGCTCCTCGGTCTCCATCGAGTTCGAGGTCTCCCGCGATCCGGAAGCCGCCACCTCCGACGTGCGCGACGCCATCTCCCGCGTCACCGGACGGCTGCCGGACGGATCCGATACGCCGGTGGTCCGCAAGGTCGATGCGAATGCCTCGGCCATCCTGTGGGTGGGCGTTTCGTCCACCACCCTGGATGCGCTCGAACTCAGCGACTTTCTCAAGCGCGTCTATGTGGATCGCCTGTCCACCGTGCCGGGCGTGGCCAACGTGAACCTCAGCGGCGAGCGCCGCTTTGCCATGCGGATCTGGGTCGACCGGCCGGCGCTCGCCGCCCGCGGCCTGACCGTGCAGGACCTCGAGACCGCCATCAAGCGCCAGAACGTGGAGCTGCCGGGCGGGCGGATCGAGTCCAGCCAGCGCGAATTCACCGTCAAGACCGATTCCCGGCTCGCGACGCCCGAGCAGTTCCAGCAGGTGATCGTCACCAACAAGAATGGCTACCTGGTCCGGCTCGGCGAAGTCGCCCAGGTCGAGGTGGGCCCGGAGGACACCCGGTTCGAGTTCTACCAGTCGGGCGAGACCGCCATCGGCCTCGGCGTCGTGCGCCAGTCGACCGCCAATACCCTGTCCGTAGTCGACGGCGTGCGCAAGGAGCTGGAGGAACTCAAGGGCTCCCTGCCGCCCGGCACGACGGCGGAAGTCGCCTATGACGAAAGCCAGTTCATTCGCGCCTCCATCGAGGGCGTGCTGCACACGCTCGTGGAAGGCGTCGCGCTCGTGATCCTGGTGATCCTGCTCTTCCTGCGCGACTGGCGCTCCACCATCGTGGCCATGGTGGCGATCCCGGTTTCGATCACCGCTGCCTTCATGGTCATGGCCTTCTTCGGCGCCTCCATCAACGTGCTGACCCTGCTCGCCATCGTGCTGGCCATCGGCATCGTGGTGGACGACGCCATCGTGGAGATCGAGAACGTCCATCGGCGCATCGAGGAGGGCCAGCCGCCGCTGCTCGCCTCCTTCGACGGCGCCCGCGAGATCGGCTTCGCGGTGATCGCCACCACGGCGACGCTCATGGCCGTGTTCGTGCCTCTCGCCTTCATGACCGGCAATACCGGCAAGCTCTTCCGCGAGTTCGGCATCACGCTCGCGGCCGCGATCTTCTTCTCGGGCGTCGTGGCGCGCACGCTCACCCCTATGCTGTGCTCCAAGCTCATGGTTCCCGCCCATGGCCGGATCCAGCGCATGACCGAGCCGCTCTTCGAGAAGATGAACGGCGGCTATCGCTGGCTTCTGTCGCGTGCCCTGCGCGCGCCCGTGATCATTCTCTTCGTCGGCGTCCTGGTATCCCTCTCGGCCTACGGCCTGTTCCAGTCTCTGCCGAAGGAATTCGCCCCGACCGAGGATCGCGGCGCCATCATCGTCCGCCTCCAGGCGCCGGAAGGCGCGAGCCTCGATTATACCCGCGACCGGGTGAAGGAAGTCGAGAAGGCCCTCATGCCCCTTCAGGAGCAGGGCCTCGTCGCCTCGATGCTGAGTCAGGTCGCTCCGGGCTTCGCCCGCCCCTCCCCGGTCAACGAGGGCATCGTGATCGTGCGCCTCGTGCCCTGGGAGGAGCGGACCCAGTCCCAGCAGGACATCGTGCGCCAGATGACACCGAAGGTGTCGAGTTTCCCCGGCGCGCGCGTTTCGGTCGTCAATCCGCCCGCCTTCGGCGGCGCCGGCGGCTTCGGCCAGCCGATCCAGTTCGTGCTCGGCGGGCCCGATTACGAAACGATCCGCGGCTGGCGCGACACCGTCATGCAGAAGGCCCAGGAGACCGGCAAGTTCGTCAACATGGACTCCAACTACCGCGAGTCGCAGCCGGACATCCGCGTGCAGATCGACCGTCAGCGCGCCGCCGATCTCGGCGTCTCCGTGCAGGACATCGGCAATACGCTCCAGCTGATGTTCGGCGAGACCGAGGTCTCGACCTTCGTCAGCCGCGGCGACGAATATCCGGTGATCATGCGCGCCCGCGCCCAGGACCGCGCGACGCCTAACGATCTCACCAACACCTTCGTGCGCGCTGCCAACGGCGAGCTCGTTCCGCTCTCGTCCTTCGTCACCCTGACGGAATCGGCCGCCCCGCAGGCCCTGAACCGGTTCGACCGGCTGCGGTCGATCACGATCCAGTCCTCGCTCGCGCCGGGCATCTCCATCGGCGAAGGGCTGGACATCCTCCAGCAGATCGTGCGCGACAACCTGCCGGCGGAGGTGCGCATCGGCTATACGGGCCAGTCCAAGGACTTCCTGGACTCGACCGGCGCGATCTACCTGACCTTCGCCATGGCGCTCCTGGTGGTGTTCCTGGTGCTGGCCGCGCAGTTCGAGAGCTGGATCAATCCGTTCATCATCATGCTGACCGTGCCGCTCGCGGTGACCGGCGGGTTGCTGGCCCTGTTCATCACCGGGCAGACGCTCAACATCTACAGCCAGATCGGCATGATCCTGCTCATCGGCCTCATGACCAAGAACGGCATCCTGATCGTCGAATTCTCGAACCAGCTGCGCGAGCGCGGGTATTCGGTACGGGACGCGGTGGTCGAGGCCTCCGTCCTTCGCCTGCGCCCGATCCTGATGACCTCGATCGCCATGATCGGCGGCGCGATCCCGCTCGCCTGGTCCACCGGCGCCGGCGCCGAGGCGCGCAACGCCATCGGCTCGGTGATCGTCGGCGGCGTCACGGTCTCGACCATGCTGACCATGCTCGTGGTCCCGTCGATCTACCTGCTCCTCGGCGGCTTCACCAAGCCCGCCACTTACGTGAGCGAGCTGCTCGACAGGCTCCGCGCCGAGACGGGCCAGGTGGCTCACGGGGATGACCTGCCGTCACGCACGAAGCAGGTGCCGCCCGCCCAGGCGGCGGAGTGATGGGATGGGGCTTCTCGGTCTTTGCG
Source organism: Microvirga sp. 2MCAF35 (assembly GCF_052115545.1). Classification (NCBI taxonomy): domain Bacteria; kingdom Pseudomonadati; phylum Pseudomonadota; class Alphaproteobacteria; order Hyphomicrobiales; family Methylobacteriaceae; genus Microvirga; species Microvirga sp. 2MCAF35. The sequence continues at coordinate 65,793 of NZ_JBFRGW010000004.1, read as the reverse complement.
AGACGCTCTGGCTCGCCCCTCCCATGTCATGGCCGGCCAGTGCCGGCCATCCCGATACGGTGAGGCTCGGCGTTTCATGCAATCGAGATCACCGGGACAAGCCCGGTGATGACGTCGGTAAAGAACTCCGGAAGATACATGAAATGAAAAAGCCCTGGCGATCATCTCGCCGGGGCTTTTGCTTTGAAACGGAAAAGAGCGTCGTGTCTTAAGCCGCAGCCTTGGATGCCGCCTGGGTGACCGCTTCCACCACGTCGTCCACCACGCGGTTGACGAGGTCGGCGTTGTCGCCCTCGCCCATGACCCGGATGACCGGTTCGGTGCCGGAGGGGCGGATCACGAGGCGGCCGGCATTGCCGAGGGTCTCGCGGCCGGATTCGATGGCCTTGATGACCGAGGCTTCCTGCAGGGGCTTGCCCGACTTGTAGCGCACGTTCTTGAGCACCTGCGGCAGCGGCTCGAAGCAATGGCAGACCTCCGAGACGGGCTTGCCGAGGCTCTTGACCACCGCCAGGAGCTGGAGGGCCGCTACGAGGCCGTCGCCGGTGGTGGTGTAGTCGGACATGATGATGTGGCCCGACTGCTCGCCGCCGAGATTGTAGCCGTTGGCGCGCATGTGCTCGAGCACGTAGCGGTCGCCGACGGCGGTGCGCACGAGGCCGAGGCCCATGCCGTTCAGGTAACGCTCCAGGCCAAGATTGGACATGATCGTCGCCACGATACCGTCCTGCGAGAGGCGGCCGTCCTCCTTCCAGGAGCGGGCGACGACGGCCATGAGCTGGTCGCCATCAACCTTGTGGCCCTTCTCGTCAACGATCAGCACCCGGTCCGCGTCGCCGTCGAGGGCGATGCCCACATCGGCGCGCAGCTCGCGCACCTTGTGGATCAGGGCGTCCGGTGCGGTGGAGCCGACATCGTGGTTGATGTTGAAGCCGTTGGGCTCGACGCCGATGGATACGACCTCGGCGCCCAGCTCCCACAGGGCCTCCGGGGCGACCTTGTAGCCGGCGCCGTTGGCGCAATCGATCACGACGCGCATGCCTTCCAGGTCGATCTGGCGCGGCAGGGTGCGCTTGGCGAACTCGATATAGCGGGCCTGGACGCTCTCGATGCGCTTGGCGCGGCCGAGGGTGGCGGAATCGGCCAGGCGCCGCGTCAGGTCGGAATCGATCAGGGCCTCGATCTGAAGCTCCATCTCGTCGCTGAGCTTGAACCCGTCGGGGCCGAACAGCTTGATGCCGTTGTCCTCGTAGGGGTTGTGGGAGGCGGAGATCATGACGCCCAGGTCGCAGCGCATGGAGCGCGTCAGCATGGCGACCGCAGGCGTCGGGATCGGGCCAAGCAGCAGCACATCCATGCCCACCGAGGTGAACCCGGCCTGGAGGGCCGACTCGATCATGTAGCCGGACAGTCGCGTGTCCTTGCCGATCACGACCCGGTGGCGGTAATCGCCGCGCTGCTGGAACATGAGACCGGCCGCCTGCCCGACCTTGAGGGCCAGATCCGGCGTGATGATCCCGTTGGCGCGGCCCCGAATTCCGTCGGTCCCGAAGTATTTCCGCACGTGCTTTGTCTCCGCATTCCGTAGCGCTAATCCGCGCTTTGGCTTTTTCAAAGCAACCTCCCCGAATTCGGTCAAGGCTCTCAGGCCAATGCGCGTCATCACAAGTGATAAGCGATTGTTACACTCTTAAGCCCGGCCCTTAGGGAGTATTAGATCTCTGAGGTAAATAAAAAAGAACGCCCGCTGGATGCGGGCGCTCTGAATTTTACAGATCCGATGGGCCTTTAGGCCTGCGGCTGGGGCTCCATGCCCCCGTCGCTCTCCCGCGGACGGCCACGGCCGGCGGTAGGCACGGCGGAACCGCGGCTGGGGGTGATGGCCTCGCCGGTGTCGCGCACCGGGGGCTGGCCATCAAGGAGATTGCGGATCTCGTCTCCGGTCAGGGTCTCGTATTCGAGCAGGCCGCGGGCCAGGGCCTCGAGTTCGTGCGCCTTCTCGGTCAGGATGCGGCGGGCGTCGTTGAGCCCGTCCTCGACCAGGCGGCGGACCTCCGAGTCGATCTTCTGGGCGGTAGCCTCCGACACGTTCTGCTGGCGGCCCATCTGCATACCGAGGAACACCTCGTCCTGGTTCTCGCCATAGGCCACGGTGCCGAGTTCGGGCGAGAAGCCCCACTTGGTCACCATCATGCGGGCGAGACGGGTCGCCTGCTCGATGTCCGACTGGGCCCCCGAGGTGACCTTCTCCTTGCCGAAGATCATCTCCTCGGCGATGCGGCCGCCCATCATGATGGCGAGACGCGAGGTCATCTGTTCGTAGGACATGGACAGCTTGTCCCGCTCGGGCAGTTGCATGACCATGCCCAGTGCGCGGCCGCGCGGGATGATGGTGGCCTTGTGGACCGGATCGGTCGCCGGGACGTTAAGCGCCACGACGGCGTGGCCGGCCTCGTGATAGGCGGTCAGGCGCTTCTCGTCGTCGGTCATGACCAGGGTGCGGCGCTCGGCGCCCATCATCACCTTGTCCTTGGCGTCCTCGAACTCCTTCATCGTGACGATGCGCTTGCCGCGGCGGGCGGCGAGCAGGGCAGCCTCGTTGACGAGGTTCATCAGGTCCGCGCCCGAGAAGCCCGGGGTACCGCGGGCAATGACCTTCAGGTCCACGTCGGGCGCCAGCGGCACCTTGCGCACGTGGACGCGCAGGATCTTCTCGCGGCCGACCACGTCCGGGTTCGGGACGACGATCTGGCGGTCGAAGCGGCCTGGACGCAGGAGCGCCGGGTCGAGCACGTCGGGACGGTTGGTGGCCGCGATGATGATCACGCCCTCGTTGGCCTCGAAGCCGTCCATCTCCACCAGGAGCTGGTTGAGGGTCTGCTCGCGCTCGTCGTTGCCGCCGCCCAGGCCGGCGCCGCGATGGCGGCCGACCGCGTCGATCTCGTCGATGAAGATGATGCAGGGGGCGTTCTTCTTCGCCTGCTCGAACATGTCGCGCACGCGGGAGGCGCCGACGCCGACGAACATCTCGACGAAGTCCGAGCCCGAGATGGTGAAGAACGGCACGTTTGCCTCGCCCGCGACCGCACGAGCCGTCAGGGTCTTACCGGTGCCGGGAGGGCCGACGAGCAGCACGCCGCGCGGGATGCGGCCGCCGAGGCGCTGGAACTTCTGCGGGTCGCGCAGGAATTCCACGACCTCCTGCAGGTCTTCCTTGGCCTCGTCGATGCCCGCGACATCGTCGAAGGTGACGCGACCATGCGCTTCCGTCAGGAGCTTCGCCTTGGATTTGCCGAAGCCCATGGCCCGGCCGGCGCCGCTCTGCATCTGGCGCGACAGGAACACCCAGGCGCCGATGAAGAGCGCGATGGGTAGGATGTTCATGAGGACCGCGATGAACCAGGGGGTCGAATCCGATTGCGGACGAGCGGTGATCGAGACGCCCTTCTGCTGCAGCTTCGTCACGAGCATCGGGTCGCTCGGAGCATAGGTCGTGAAGGTGCGGCCGTCCGTATAGGTGCCGCTGATCTCCGGACCGGAGATGACGACGCTGGTGATGCGTCCGGCATCGGCCTCGCTGAGGAGCTGGCTATAGGCGATATCGCTGCCGCCGCCCCGTTGGCCCGGGCTCTGGAAAAGGGTCACGAGCGCCAGCACCAGGAGGAAGATGACGACCCACAAGGCGAAGTTGCGGAAATTTGAATTCATCGGATCAGGTTCTGCCCCAGAGGGAGATGAAGCGCGGGGAGGTCTCCCCGTGCGGTTAAACTCAATGTAGGCATACCGTCTCGCCTTGCCAAGGGAATGCGGCGCCTATACGGCGCGATCCGATAACGTTGGCTAAGAGATTTGACTAACGGCCCCGCTGCCGCGGCGGTTCCGCCCCGATGGACACCCGGCCCGAACGATCCAGCCGCACGAGCGCTCCGGCGATGGTGAGCCTCAACGCCTCCCCTGCCCCGATGGCTTCTCTCAGACGCTCCGTGCAGGCTTCGAGCCTGTTCAGCCGGCTGTTCTCAAGCGCGAGCCCTGCCCGACCAAGGGCCTGCGCCAGGACCCGCAGCGCAATTTCGAAAGGCTCGCTTGCAAGGATGCCCGCCTGGAATGAGAGGCTGTCGCCCGCGTTGGAGGGCTCGGCTCGGTCCAGCGCTTCCCGCGCCTTGCGATCGAGGGCCTCGTCGGCGCGGGCGGCGCGCTCGGCGAAGCGCGCGAGACGCTCGGCGTCGAGCCCTTCCGTCGCCAGCAGCGGCATGAGCCCGCGCCAGCGGACACGGGCATAAAGCGTGTTGGTGTTCGACGGATCCTCGACGAAGCGCCAGCCTTGGCTCCGGCAGAGATCGAGAAGGCGCGCCTTGGGCCATCCGAGAAACGGCCTCACATGAACGATTCCGTGGCGCTCCATTTCCCCGCGCATGCCGGCAAGCCCGGACAGGCCCGAGCCCCGGGCCAGGCGCATCATGATCGTCTCGGCCTGATCGTCGAGGGTGTGGGCCGTGACGAGATGCGACGTCCCTGCCGCCTGGGCGTGGTCGGCAAGGAGCCGATAGCGCGCCGCGCGGGCGGCCTCCTGGATTCCGGTCCGGGGCTTGTCTCCCGTCCAGGCGAGAACTCGGTGCGGCAAGCCCAGGGCGTCGGCCTCCCGGGCGACGAAAGCGGCCTCCTCGGCGGCCTCGGCCCGCAGGCCATGGTCGATGGTGGCGACGAGAACGGGGGGCCGTGAACCCGTGGCGTGCCAGCGGGCGAGCAATTGCATTAGGGCCATCGAGTCGGGCCCACCGGACACGGCCGCGATGATGCCCGAGGCGTGGTTCAAGGAGGCGAAAAGGCGCTCCAGCCCTTCAACCGAGAGCGCATCGTCGGGAGGCGGAGGCGAGGCCATCGTTCGGCCCTGATCGAAAATCGTCAGCGGCTCAGCTGCACTTGATGCGCTTCTGCTCGCGGTCGGATGCCTGACGGACGGGAGCCGAGGCCTGGGGATACTTGCGGTCGAGCTCTGCCAAAACGGCGCAGGCGCGATCCTTGGCGCCGAGCCCGTTCAGGGAGATGCCGAGCCGAAGCAGAGAATCGGGCGCCTTGGGGGCGTCGGGATGCTCGGCCGAGACGTTCAGGAACTGCTCGGCTGCCTCGCGGTAACGGCCGCGCTGGAGATAGGTCTCGCCCAGCCAGAAGGTCGCCTCGGGCACCAGCTTGTCGCGGGGATTGGACTGGAGGAAGCGGCGAAAGCCCATCTCGGCCTGGTCGTACTGCTTCTGCGTGAACGAGGCATAGGCCGCGTCGAAGTCGGAACGCGGATTGCCCACGCTCGTCGCCGCAACGCTCGGGCCGGGACGTTCTGCCAGCGCGCCCTGCGGAAGGGGAGCCAAGCTGCCAGGCCCGCCGCCGTCCATCGGAGCGCCGTCGAGGCCGCCCTGCTCGTCCTGTTCGATCAGTTCCGCGAGCTGCCCGCCGGGCAGCGGCATGGGGCGATTCGCGTCCGCCGTCAGGGGGGCGGACGGCACCGTGGTGCCGAGCGGACGCGGGGCGCCGGGGGCATCCGGCGTCTCGGAGGGATCGAACACGTCGCTCCGCCGCTGCGGCTGAGCCGGGGCCGGCTGGGCGGGGCGCGAGGGCGTCGCCGTCGGCGGCGCGGCGGGGCGCGAACCGCCGCTGCGCTCCTGGAACCGGAACTCCACGTCCTCCTGGAACTTGCGGAGCTGCTCCTTGAGCTGGCGGTTCTCGTACTGGAGCTGCTCCATCTGGCCGGAGAGCTGGCGGAACTGGCTCTCGAGCCGGTTCAGGCGCACGATCGCGTCGGCCGCATCCTGCGCGGCGGCAGGGGAAACCGAGGTCGCGGCCAGAGCGAGAGCAAAGGCGGAAAAGACAAAGAGGCGTCGAAACATGCTGGATACCGTGAGGGTCCTCGAACGAGGAGGCCGATAACACAAAAGCGCCGCCACGGCGAGGACGTGGCGGCGCTTTGCGGGTTCACGAGGGCTTGAACGAGCATCGATCCCAAAAGTGGACACCACTTTTGGGATCGAATCCGATGCTCTCCCTATTGGCTGGCGCATCGTTCGGGCGGAAAACCGGATCCACTTTTCGCTAGCGCGGCCCGCTGGGTCCGCACGATGCGCTAGGTGGGGCCTTATGCCCCGGCCCCGCCGCCGAGCACGGTGACCGCGCGGCGATTCTGCGACCAGCAGGAGATGTCGTTGCAGACCGCCACCGGACGCTCCTTGCCGTAGGACACGGTGCGGAAGCGGTTGCCCGGGATGCCGCGGGAGATCAGGTAGTCGCGGACGACCTGGGCGCGGCGGGCGGAGAGCGAGTAGTTGTACTCGCGGGTGCCGCGCTCGTCCGCATGGCCTTCGAGGATGAAGGTGTATTGCGGGTAGCGCTGCAGCCACTGGGCCTGCTTGTCCAGGGTCGCGACGGCCGTGGGGGTGAGGTCGGTCGAGTCGGTCTCGAAGAACACGCGGTCACCCACGTTGACGACGAAATCCTGGGCGCTGCCCGGGGTGGCGGCACCGCCTGCCCCGAAGCCTCCGGCTCCGTCGGCCATACCATCTTTGTTGGACGAACACGCCGCCGCCCCGAGGGCGAGGACGATAGCAGCGGCGAACTTGACAGCGCGCAGCGTCATCATTGGCAATACTCCTTACACATACGTTTGCCGAACGTTGTGTCTTTCATATCGGGAGGATGGTTAAGGGAGGGTTCCGTCAACCGCGAAGGGACTTTGGGGGATTAAGGTGAATTATGGCCAAGTTGTGGAAGTTGGGGTTAGGGTTAACCAACCGTGAAGGGTTTCGGGTCGCGTGGTTTATTCCTACCCTATGGTCAGGCCCGCAGCATGAAGGTGAAGGCCTATGAAGCTGGGCTGCTGCCGATTGCCTGTTTCGAGCGTTGAGAGGTCATGAACATCGTGACGACCCAGCCTGGAAGCCATGCCCACCCCTATCGCAAAGCCCTGGACGACCTGCGCCTCGAGCGCGCGTTCTCGCGCATCGCCGACAGCGACCTGCGCCAGGGCAACGCCATCGCCCTGCTCCGGGACTCGCGCGAGAACTATCCCGCCTGGCTGGAGGCGATCCGGTCGGCCACGACCGTCATTCATTTCGAGAACTTCATCATCGCCGACGACGACACGGGCCGTGCGTTCGCGGAAGCCCTGATGGAGCGCGCGCGCGCCGGCGTGCGGGTGCGCGTACTCTACGACTGGCTCGGCTCCTCCTTCCGCGCCCTGCCCCATTACTGGCGGCGCCTGCGGGAGGCGGGCGTCGAGGCCCGGGTCTTCAATCCGCCCCGGCTGACCGATCCGTTCTGGATCCGCCGAAACCATCGCAAGCTGATCACTGTCGACGGGCGCATCGCCTTCGTGTCGGGCCTGTGCATCTCCGACAGCTGGGTCGGCAAGAACGGCTCGGAGCCGTGGCGCGACACCGGCCTTTCCCTAAAAGGCCCGGTGGTGGCCGACCTCGACGCGACCTTCGCCGAGAGCTGGGTCCTCGCCGGCATGAGGGCGATCCCGAAATCGGAGCTGCCCCACGCCGACCTGATCCCGCAGGCCGGTTCGGTGGCCGCCCGGGTCATCAGCGGCGAGCCCGGCATGTTCCGGACCTACCGGGTCGACCAGTTCATCGCCGCGACGGCCCAGCGCAACCTCTGGCTCACGGACGCGTATTTCGTCGCCACCACCTCCTATGTGCAGGCCTTGGGCGAAGCGGCGCGCGACGGGGTGGACGTACGCCTCCTCGTTCCCGGGTCGAGCGACGTCCCCGCCCTGCAGCCGGTGGTGCGCGCCGGCTATCGCTCGCTGATCGAGGCCGGCATCAGGGTCTTCGAGTGGAACGGCTCGATGCTCCATGCCAAGACCGCCGTCGTCGACGGCCGCTGGGCGCGCGTCGGCTCCACCAATCTCAACATCGCGAGTTGGGCGACCAACTGGGAGCTCGATGTGGTGGTCGAGGACGTCCACTTCGCCGAAGCCATGGAGGCGATGTACCTGGAGGATCTCGCCAACGCGACCGAGATCGTTCCCGGCTGGCAATCCAGGCGCCGCCAAGCCCGAAACATGCGCTCGCGCCGGGGCCATCGCTTCAAGAAAGGCGGCGTCCGCAGGCTGGCTGCCGGCGCGCTCGCCCTGTCGAGCACGGTCGGCAAGGCGGTTGGCTCGCGCTCGCTCACGGCCACCGAGGCGAGCAGTGTCGCCATCATCGGCGCCGCGCTGCTGGCGCTTGCCATCCTGGTGACGGTCTTTCCCGTTCTGATCGTGTCGCCGATCGTCATCGGCCTCATCTGGCTCGGTGCCGCGCTCCTGATCCGCGCCTTCCGTCTCAAGCGCCGGGTACGCTTGAGACGTCGCAAGCTTGCCTTGCGGCGCAGGCTGACCAAGATCAGACAGGGTGAGACGTCGCCAGGAGAGTAAGAGCCGGAAGAAGAACAAGGAAACCAACGGTCAAGCTTGGCGCTGCTCGAGCAAGCGCATCGTGCGGACCCAGCGGGCCGCGCTAGCGAAAAGTGGATCCGGTTTTCCGCACTGAACGATGCGCTCTTCAAGGAGTGGAGCATCGGATCAGATCCCAAAAGTGCAATCCACTTTTGGGTCCGATGCTCTAGGCTGAATGTCCCTTTTCGAGGAGGACTTCCTATGGCTACAGGCACCACAGGCACTTTCGACACCCTTGACCGAACCCACGCCATGAGCCGGCTTCTGGCGCAGAACTGGTGGGCGCTGGCGCTCCGCGGTGTCTTCGCGATCATTTTCGCACTCATCGCCTTCTTCATGCCCGGAGCCACGCTCCTGTCCCTGGTCTGGGTCTTCGCGGCCTATATGCTGGTCGACGGCGCGTTCGAAATCGTCGCGGGCATCAGGGCAGCGTCCGAACACCAGCGCTGGGGCCTTCTGATCCTCGGAGGCATCCTGAACATCCTGGTCGGCGTCATCGCCTTCATGATGCCGGGACTGACGGTCGTGTTCTTCGTCACCCTGATGGCCGTGTGGTCGCTGATCACCGGCGTCCTTATGATCGTTGCCGCCTTCAAGCTGAACCCGGCCTACGGCCGAGGCTGGCTGATCTTCAGCGGCATCGTGTCGGTACTCTTCGGCGTCTCGCTGCTGGTCGCCCCCTTGATCGGCGCCGTGGTGCTGACCTGGTGGCTGGGAGCCTACGCGCTCGTGTTCGGCATTTCGCTCCTGATGCTCGCCTTCAAGCTCAAGGGCTACAAGGACGAAACCGGCAGCGCGGCGCCGATGCACACTTGAGTAAAAAAGGGCCCCGACGGGCCCCTTTTTCGTGTCTGATCAGTTGCTCTGCCGGCTTTCGCTCAATAGCGGCGACCACGTCGGGTCGGACGCGAAGGACGGGGTCGGCACCGGCTGTTCCACGCGGCCGGTGATGTCGACCATGTAGAGCTTGCCGCCGGCCTGCCCGCCCGGATCACGGAAGAACAGGATGTATTGGCCGTTCGGTGCCCAGGTCGGGCTTTCGTTGTGGAAGCCTTCCGTCAGGATGCGCTCGCCCGAGCCGTCCGGCTTCATGATGCCGATGGCGAAGCCGCCCGCGCGCTGCTTCGTGAAGGCGATGTAGTCGCCGCGCGGCGACCAGGCCGGCTGCGAATAGGAGCCGTCGCCGAAGGAGATGCGGCGCTGGTTCGAGCCGTCCGCGTTCATGGCGTAGATCTGCTGCTTGCCGCCGCGGTCGCTCTCGAACACGATCTGGCTGCCGTCCGGCGAGAAGGACGGCGAGGTGTCGATGGCGGCCGTCGAGGTCAGACGCGTGGTGTTGCGCGAGCCCAGATCCATCATGAAGATGTTGGCATTGCCGCCCTGCTGCAGGCTCAGGACGATCCGCTGCCCGTCCGGCGCGAAACGCGGCGAGGAGGCCATGTCGGGGAAGTTGCCGAGAACCTGACGGGTCCCGGTCTCCAGGTTGATCACCTGGACACGCGGCTGCTGGCCCTCGACCTGAGCCGAGTAGGTGATGTCCTGCGTGGCCGGCGAATAGCGCGGCGTCACCACGGACGTGTCTCCTTGAGTCAGATAGCGCACGTTCGCGCCGTCCTGGTCCATGATCGCGAGCCGCTTGCGGCGGTTCTCCTTCGGGCCCGATTCATCGACGAACACGATGCGCGTGTCGAAGAAGCCGCCGAAGCCCGTCACCTTGGTGTAGACCGCATCCGAAATGATGTGGCCGATGCGGCGCCAGAAATTGGCGTCGGTCACGTATTGCTGGCCGGCGAGCTGCTGGCCCGACTCGATATCCCACAGGCGGAACTCCGCGCGAAGACGCCCCGAAGGATCGCGCGACACGCGGCCCGTCACGAGAGCCTGCGCGCCCGCCATCTTCCAGGCGTCGAAACGCGGCGCGGCGTCGAAGGACGGGCGCTCCGGAAAGCGCGACTTGTCGAGCGGCGCAAAATAGCCCGAGCGCTGCAGGTTGCTGGTGATGATCCCGGACACGCGCTGGCCGAGATCGCCCTCGCCGGAGAAATCGGCCACGGCGATGGGCATGGGCTGGAACTGCCCGCCTGGACCGACGCGGAACGAAAGCTGGGCCTGAGCGGACGGCGCGAGCGCCGCCATGGGCATGACGACGGCGAGCGCGACGAGGAGACGGGAAATGAGGCGAGTGATCATGAGCATTCTATCTCGGAAGGTATAGGCGATCATGAAAGATCGAAGATGACGTCAAGTTCTTTCCAGCCCTCATCGCCCGCATAGTACGGCATGAACTGAGCGGGAACGTGGAAAGGAGCGCAACGGCGCACGGCACGCACGATAGCCTCAGCAGTCGCTCGATCGGATGCAGACGAGCCAGCACTAATGATTTGGGGCGAACCTGCCAGTGAACCGTCCTTGTTCAGCGGAATGCCGATCCGGGGTGGGATCACAGTGCCCGCGGATGCGCTCAAAGGCGGGCTGTAGCAGGGCATGATCTTTTCCTGGAAGAAGCTAATTAGAGCGGTCCTCATGCTCGGACTCAACTTTGAGGCTGAACTGTTGGGTGCACCGAGCGACGCAGCCTTCTGAACCTCCGCCCCGGTCGCCCCGGTGGATTGGCTCTTTTCCTTGCTGTCGAGGAACTGCTTTAGGTCACCCATGTCGAGCTTCTTGGCGAGCTGGGCTTCCTTGCGCGCCTTCGCCTCGGCCTCTTCCTTGGCCTTGGCTTCGGCGAGCTTCTTCTCGGCCTCCGCTTTCGCCTTGGCTTCGGCCTCGGCCTTCGCCTTGGCTTTCGCTTCGGCGATCTTCTTGGCTTCGGCATCCGCCTTGGCTTTCGCCTCCGCTTCGGCCTTCGCCTTGGCCTCGGCCTCGATCTTGGCCTGCTCGGCGGCCTTCGCCTTCTCGATGGCCTCGGCTTCCGCCTTTTCCTGCAGCTTCTTTTCTTCCTCGGCCTTGGCCTGGGCGGCCTTTTCTTCCTGCGAGCGCGTGGGCGGCGCGGGCGGCGGAGGCTGGGCGGCGACCGGCTCTTCCTTCTCGGCGACCTTCATCTCGGCCGGCCGCTTGGGCGGCGCCGGCGCGTCGCGCTTGTCCTCGCCCGGATCCTTCAGCTCGGTCTTGTCGGCCACGCGCTCGGCGCGGGGCTTCGGCTGCACCTCTTTGCCGGTTTTCTCGCCCTTGGTGATCTGCGAGAGCTGGTTGTCGGTAATGATCTCGACCGGGATGCCTTCCTCGGCGGGGGGAAATTCGGTCCCGACCGACAGGCCGATCAGGGCGGCGGCCAACAGCGACGCATGCGTGACGCCCGAGACCCAAAGGCCCGGCTCGGAGGTGTTGAATTTCAGCTTCAACGCCACGTGTGTTTGCCCCTTGTCCTCAATCCCGCTCAGCGCTGATCGACCTCGGTCACGAGGGCGACGCGCTTGTAGCCTGCCGTGGTCACGATCGACATCACCTGCGCGACGCGCCCGTAATCCACTCGTCTGTCCCCGCGCACGAAGACGCGCTCGTCGAAGCCCGACTTCGACACCTCGGCGAGCTTGCCGACGATGGCCTCGTCAACCAGCTCGGTCTCGCCCAGGAACACCTGGCCGTTCGCCTTGATCGAGAGCGTCACGGGCGTCGCGTCGGAATTCAGCGGCGCGGCCTTCGTCTGCGGCAGGTCGAGCGGCACGCCGGCGGTCATCATGGGCGCCGCCACCATGAAGATGATGAGCAGCACCAGCATGACGTCGATGAACGGCGTCATGTTGATCTCGTTGATCGCGCCCGGAGTCCGGCCGCGCCTGCGCCGCCGTCCGCCGCCCGCTGATCCTGCCGTCATGGCCATGCCCGGTCTCCCTTAGGCCGCATTGGCGGGGTGATGCCCCGCATGGCCGATGCGCTCGTCGATCTGGCGCGACAGGATGGCCGAGAACTCGTCGGCGAAGCCCTCGAGCCGGGTCTGGAGCTTGCCGACCTCCGATTGCAGCTTGTTGTAGGCAAGCACCGCCGGAATGGCCGCGAACAGGCCGATGGCGGTGGCGAAGAGCGCCTCCGCGATGCCGGGCGCCACGACCGCAAGGCTGGTGTTCTTGGAGGCCGCGATGGACGTGAAGGAATTCATGATGCCCACGACCGTGCCGAAGAGGCCGATATAGGGACCGGCCGAACCGATGGAGGCCAGCACCGTCAGGCGAGAATTGAGCCGCTCCACCTCGCGCTGGATGGTGACGTCGAGCACCTTGTCGATGCGCTGGGGCAGGCTCTGGAACGAGCGACCAGAGCCCTCGAAGGAGCGCTTCCATTCGCGCATGGCGGCGACGAACACGGCCGCGAGACCCGTAGCCGGGCGGCTCTGGAGGGAGCGGTACAGCTCCTCGAGGGACTGGCCGGACCAGAACACATCCTCGAAGCGGTCCATGGCACGCTTGGAGCGGGAATAAAGCAGGGTCTTGTCGATGATGATGGCCCAGCACCACACGGAGGCCGTGAGCAGGCCCAGCATCACGAGCTTGACGATGAAATGGGCCTGCCAGAACAGGCCGAAGAAGGACAGTTCGTGGGCCACAGGAGCGACCTGGGCCACATCAGCCGGGTTCATAAGTCTCGTCCTCGCTCTTCGAGCAGCCTTGGAAGAACTCCAGGGCCCACCGCAGAATGGTCTAGGAAAATCTGTTCTTGTATTACTGCTCGTTCGCCCTTGAATCTGTCGAAAATAAGGGCACCGGGCAGCAAGGCTCGAGATCGCTCCAGACCGTTACCTGTTAGGCACAGGGTAAGGTTAAGGTCTGGTTTAACTGCGGCCGCGCAGAGGCGAATGACCTGAAATCGATATGGAAATTCCGGCTGACATGCGCGTGAGGCAGGGCTCCTACGCACTGACCATGGGGCAGGACATGGCCCTAGGAATGGACGCTCAACGCCGCCCGCAACTCGTCCGGGATTCGCACGGCTCGCCCTCCCCGGACGGCCGCGACCATCACGTCGGCCTTCACGAGCACCTCGTCGCCCCGGCGCACCTCCTGGGAGAGCGTCATCGACGCGCCGCGCATCTCCTTCGGGCGGGTCACGATGGTGAGTACGTCGTCCATCACGGCGCCGCCGAGGAAGTCGATATTCATCTTGCGGACCACGAAGGCGAGCCCGTCCATGTCTGCATGGAGGTCCGACTGGGCTACCTCGACGGCCCGCAGAAGCTCCGTGCGCCCGCGCTCCATGAAGCGCAGATAGCTCGCGTGATAGACGCGGGCGGAGAAGTCCGTGTCCTCGTAATAGACGCGGAGGGGAAGGACATGCGCGCCGTCCTGCATGAAGCCGGAGAGGTGAGAGCCGACCTGCCCTCTCCCCCCTTGTGGGGGAGCGCCAGCTGTCAGGCTGGGGTGGGGTGGCAGCACCGACGCAGGGTGTGTTTCCACCCCCTCCCGCGCCTCCGGCGCGACCTCTCCCCTCAAGGGGGAGGTGTTTGTATCGCGCTTCTCACTCATCCCCATCCCCGTTGAACAACCCGAACTGCGCCGCCGTCTCGCGGGTCGGCTCCGGGATGCCGAGATGCTTGAAGGCGTGGGGCGTGAGGATGCGGCCGCGCGGGGTGCGCTGCACGAAGCCCTTCTGGATCAGGTAGGGCTCGATGATGTCCTCGATGGCGTCGCGGGGCTCGGAGAGGGCTGCCGCGATAGTCTCGATGCCGACCGGCCCGCCACCGAAGGAACCCGCGATCATGGTCAGGTATTTGCGGTCCATGAGGTCGAGGCCGATCGGGTCCACGTCGAGGAGGCGGAGGGACTTGTCGGCGAGGTCGCGCGACACTGTCTGGACACCCTCGACGATGGCGAAGTCGCGCACGCGGCGAAGAAGGCGCCCGGCGATGCGGGGCGTGCCGCGCGAGCGGCGGGCGATCTCGTTCGCGCCCTCCTCGCTCATGCCCAGCCCCAGCACACGGGCGCCGCGCCGGACGATCAGCTCCAGCTCGTCGACCGTGTAGAATTCGAGCCGGATCGGAATGCCGAACCGGTCGCGCAGCGGCGTGGTGAGCAGGCCCGCCCGGGTGGTTGCACCCACCAGCGTGAATTTCGGCAGCTCGATCTTCACCGAGCGGGCGGCCGGGCCCTCGCCGATGATGAGGTCGAGCTGGTAATCCTCCATGGCCGGGTAGAGAATTTCCTCGACCGCCGGGTTGAGGCGGTGGATCTCGTCGATGAAGAGCACGTCGCGCTCTTCCAGGTTGGTGAGCTGGGCCGCCAGATCGCCCGCCTTGGCGATGACGGGGCCCGAGGTCGAGCGGAAGTTCACCCCGAGCTCGCGGGCGACGATCTGCGCCAGCGTGGTCTTGCCCAGCCCCGGAGGGCCGACAAAGAGCACGTGATCGAGGGCGTCGCCCCGCGCCTTGGCGGCATTAATAAAGATCTGGAGATTGGCCCGCGCGGCCTTCTGGCCCGTGAAATCGTCGAGCGAAAGCGGCCGGATCGACGCATCGACATCGTCCTCGCGCTTTTCAGGGCTGAGCAGGCGGCGGGAATCGGTCAAAGAGGCTTACCTTCCAGGGACTTCATATAGGCGATGACGCTCTAATACGCCATTCTTAACAAGATCAAAACAGGAACAATGCGACCTTTGTCATTCCCGGCTGGAGCGCAGCGGAGGGGAAGGGAAGCGACGATCAAGCGCAAAGCGATGGGGCCCCTTCCCGGCCTGCGGCCGCTGGGGATGGCTCCCACCATGTCATGGTCGGGCTTGTCCCGGCCATCCCGATCCTTTGAAGCGGCGTAGCTTTCCGATCGAGATCACCGGCACAAGGCCGGTGATGACGTGAGGGTGTTATGATCGGTCTGCCGCCGGGGATGACCGGTTTCACCGCGCTAACTCCCGCAACCCCAGCCGGATCAGCGTCTTCGCCTCGGCCTCGTCGCCCGCCTGCTTCATGGCGGCGGCGACGGCGGCGGAGGCCTGGACCTGGGGATAGCCGAGATTGACCAGCGCCGAGATGGCATCGGCGACCGGCGCGGGCGCGCTCCTGTCCTCCACCGCACCGGTGAGGCGGATGAGGGCGGGATCGACGGGTGAGAAGGCCGGGGCCTTGTCCTTGAGTTCGGAGACGATGCGCTGGGCGAGCTTGGGGCCGACGCCGGGTCCGCGGGCCACGGAGGCCTTGTCGCCCGTCGCGATGGCCGTGGCGAGGCTGCCGGGGTCGAGCACCGACAGGATGCCGAGGGCCACCTTGGAGCCCACGCCCTGCACGCTTTGGAGCAGGCGGAACCATTCCCGCTCCGAATCCGACCGGAAGCCGAACAGGCGGATCATGTCCTCACGCACATGGGTCTCGATGGACAGGACCGCCGCCTCGCCGGTGGACGGCAGGTTCTGGAGCGTACGGGAGGAGCAATGGACCACGTAGCCGACCCCGTGCACGTCGAGGATCACGAAATCCTCGCCGTAGGAATCCACCACGCCTTTGAGTTTGCCGATCACGTCAGTCTTTGCTCCTCATGGTCATCCCGGGGCTGCGGAGCAGAACCCGGGACCGTGTGCAGGATAAAACACTGTTTCTCTTGAAAAGGAAGCCTTTGGTCGCGCTTTGTTCTCACCGCGATCCCGGATCTTCGCCTGCGCTCCGTCCAGGATGACACCTTTCAAAC
Source organism: Microvirga sp. 2MCAF35 (assembly GCF_052115545.1). Classification (NCBI taxonomy): domain Bacteria; kingdom Pseudomonadati; phylum Pseudomonadota; class Alphaproteobacteria; order Hyphomicrobiales; family Methylobacteriaceae; genus Microvirga; species Microvirga sp. 2MCAF35. The sequence continues at coordinate 49,761 of NZ_JBFRGW010000004.1, read as the reverse complement.
GATCTCAGAGGCTCGCCACCAAAGCACGGGCCTTGCGGTGATGAGCGTGGGCGATGGCGATGGCCAGCGCGTCGGCGGCGTCCGCCTTCTTGAACTCGGCCTTGGGCAGCAGGATCCTGACCATGGCCTGGACCTGATCCTTCTCGGCGTGTCCCACGCCCACCACGGTCTTCTTCACCTGGTTGGCGCCGTATTCCGCCACCGGCAGGCCGTGCAGGGCCGGGACCAGCAGGGACATGGCGCGGGCCTGGCCGAGCTTAAGGGTCGCCTGGGCGTCCTTGTTGACGAAGGTTTCCTCGACGGAGACCTCGTCGGGCGTCCAGGTCCGGATCACCTCGGTGAGCCGGTCGTGGAGCTGCTTGAGGCGAAGCGCCAGGTCGAGGTCGCCGTCCGAGGTCACGACCCCGCAGGCCACGTAGGAGAGCTTCGTCCCCTCCACGGTGATGACGCCCCAGCCCGTGTTGCGCAGGCCGGGATCCAAACCGAGGATTCGGACGCGTTCGGTCACTTTCTTTCTCCATCGTCATGGCCGGACTTGATCCCGCCATCCACGCCATCAACGGTTAAGAAGACGTGGATGCCCGGGACACGCCCGGGCATGACGCACAACCAATATCACTCCGCCATCTTCTGCATCAGGGCGTCGGAGAGCTCGAAATTGCCGTAGACGCTCTGGACGTCGTCGTGCTCCTCCAGCGATTCCATGAGCTTCATGAGCTTCTCGCCGGTCTCGTCGTCGACCGCGACCGGAGTCTGGGGCTTCCAGACGAGCTTGGAGGCCTTGGGCTCGCCGAACTTGTCCTCGAGGGCCTTGGTCACCTCGTTGAGGGAGCCCTGGTCGCAATAGATCTCGTGGCCGTTCTCGGAGGAGACCACGTCGTCCGCCCCGGCATCGATGGCGGCTTCCAGCATGGTATCGGCATCCGCCACGTCGGGGCCGAACTCGATATAGCCGACCCGGTCGAACATGAAGGAAACGGCGCCGGTTTCGGCGAGGTTGCCGCCGCTCTTGGTGAAGTAGGAGCGGATGTCGGACGCGGTGCGGTTGCGGTTGTCGGTCATCGCCTCGACGATGATGGCGGCGCCGCCGGGGCCGTAGCCCTCGTAGCGGATCTCGTCGTAGTTCTCCGCGTCGCCGCCGGAGGCCTTGTTGATGGCGCGCTGGATGTTGTCCTTGGGCATGTTCTCGGCGCGGGCGGCGAGGATCGCGGCACGCAGGCGCGGGTTCATGTTGGGGTCGGGCATGCCCATCTTGGCCGCCACGGTGATTTCGCGGGCGAGCTTGGAAAACACCTTGGAGCGCACCGCATCGACCTTGCCCTTGCGGTGCATGATATTCTTGAACTGAGAATGCCCGGCCATCGGGGCCTCCGAAACGTTCGGCCGAGAGCAGCTTGCACTTCAAGCGCCCGTCAGGCCGGAAAAGTTGACGATGGCAGGCTTATAAGGCGGCGAAGGGCTTCAGGCAAAGCCCTCTCGACGAGATCCCGAAAATACCTGCCGGTCTTAGAACCCAAGCCAGGACGGCAGGTTGTGAATGGCGGCCAGGATGAGATGATAGGAGGCGCCCAGGACCGTGGCCGTGTAGGCCAGCCCCGCCAGTCCGATGAGGTACCCGACGATCAGGAGATAGCCGTCCTCCTCCATGATGGCGATGGACGCGATGACGAGTGCGATGGAGGGAGGAAAATTGGTGCCGGGGAACGGAATCAGCACCGATACGGCAACCAGGAAGGCGAAGAACCCGGCCACCCGGTCCCCGAAGGGGCCGAAGAGCGGGAGCAGGCGGGGTTTGCACCAGCTCTCGAGTTTCTGAAGCTTGGGCTCCGCGATGTCGATGAGGCGCTTGAACTTCGCCGTGGAGACCGTCTGCCGCAGGACGAAGCCCGGCAGCCAGGGCCGGGTATGACCCAGCATCATCTGGATGCCGAAGATCAGCACCGGCGTGCCGACGATGCCGGCAATGCCGGGCGGGGCCGGCACGCAGTTGGGCAGGGAGAACAGGATCAGCACGAAGCCGAAGGCCCGCTCGCCGAAGGCCTCGATGATCTCTCGAATCGAGATCGTCTCGCCCTTGGCCTCGTCGATCACGGCGCGCAGAACGGCGGAGGCGCTCTGGTGCTCGTGGGCGCGATGGAACTCGCTTTCCTCTTGGTAAGGCGTTCGTTTGGCACTGGCCGGCTCGATCTTGGCGTCCACCTTGTCCTCCGTGGCGCCAAGATGGGGACGATGCCGCACGGGGTAAAGGGCAGCGCTTGCTCATGTGCCCTGATCACGCCTACCACGTCACCACCGGCCTTGTGCCGGTGATCCCGATTGGAGAAGCGCGACACTTCAAGTGATCGGGATGGCCGGGACCGGTCCCCGGATCAAGTCCGGGGACGGCCATGACGTCGGAGAGAGCCCATCAATCCCAGAACCGTGGCCAGGTCTCCTCCAGGTTCGGCCCGAGCCGGACCGCCGCCACGCGCACGGCCAAGCCGGTGCGGTCGTCCGTCTCGACCGCGATGCCGGACAGGGTGCCCTCGTTCAGGCCCGGTTCCAGGCGGGTGCCCGGCGTCTTCTGGATGAAGCGGCGGATCGCCTCCTCCTTTTGCATTCCGAGGACGGAATCGTAATCGCCGCACATGCCCGCGTCGGACATGTAGGCGGTGCCGCCCGCAAGCACCCGGTGATCGGCGGTCGGCACATGGGTGTGGGTCCCGACCACGAGGCTCGCCCGCCCGTCGAGATAATGGCCCATGGCCTCCTTCTCGCTCGTCGCCTCCGCGTGGAAGTCGACGATGACCGCATCGGCCACCTGGCCCAGGGGGCAGGTCTCGAGTTCTCGATCGACGGCCGAGAAAGGATCGTCGAGGGCATCCATGTAGAGACGGCCCATCGCCTGCACCACCAGGACGCGGGCGCCCGAGCGCGTGTCGATGAGGTTGGCGCCCCGTCCCGGCGTGCCCGGCGGGTAGTTCGCCGGGCGGATGAGCCGCGGCTGGCGCTCGATGAACACGAGCGTCTCGCGCTGGTCCCAGGAATGGTTGCCGAGCGTGATGGCGTCGGCGCCGGCAGCGAGGATTTCGTCGCAGATCGTCTCGGTGATGCCGAAGCCGCCGGCGGAGTTCTCCCCGTTGATGACCACGCAATCGAGCCGCCAACGGTCCCGCAGGGACGGCAGTCGCTCGATCACCGCGTTGCGGCCGGGCCGCCCGACGATATCGCCGAGAAAGAGGAGGCGCATGATGAATCCTTGACTAGGATACGGTCCGAATAAGTTCGGCTTCGGTGATGACAACGTCGAGGAGCCGGTCATGGGGCTCGACCGGCACCTCGTCGATCTCCTGAACCGCATAAGCCAGACCGATGGTCAAGACCGGATGCTGCGCTTCGAGCGCCGCGATGGCCCGGTCGAAATGTCCCTTGCCGTAGCCGATGCGCCCTCCCCGCCGGTCGAAGGCGACGAGCGGCACGATGAGCGCCTTGGGAAACACCTCCGGCGCGTTGGGGCCGGGCTCGCGCACGCCGAAGCCGCCTTTGACCAGCACGTCGCCGGGCTGCCATAGGCGCCAGCTCAAATGGGGGTGGAGGATCTGGGAGAGAGCGACATCCTGCCCGCGTTCGATCAGCGCCTCCATGAGAGGGCGCGGATCGACCTCGCTGCGGATCGGCCAATAGCCTCCGACGGGGGTGACGTCGTTCAGATCGGGAAAGCCGAGGGCGCTGGCGACGATGCGCCGGGCGGCCTCGTCGCGGAACTCCCGGTCGAGAGCATCGCGGCGCGCGAGAACCTCGCTGCGCAGGCGCTCTTTCAAGACGGGAGGGGAAGGAGATTGCATAGAGTGCGGAGCCACAGAAACCGTCGGAGAAGCGATCCCGGGAACCTACAAAGTAGGTGGGCGCCGTGTGTCCCGGTCCACGGACCGGGTCAGGGACAGCTCCCTTCAGGATCGATAAGGCCCCGGGGAAAATGAACTCCTAACGCGCCCCGCAGCCCCGCCTTCCCTATGTAGGGACGAGAAGGTCCGGGGGAAAGGGGAAAAGTGAGCCAGGCCGGAGATCTTTGCGACCTGGCCTGGGCAACGGGAACATATCAGGGAAATTACGGGGTGGCGCAGGGGCCGAAATGCGCTCATTCTGGTGTTGTGGGGGATGTGCCATCGCTCGACGGAGGAAACATGGCCCATCTGAAACGGAACAATTACAAAGAACTGTATCGTAAGGAGTGCACCACCTCTCCCAGTATCGATTCCATGATGCGGGAAGTGCTGCACATGATTGGCAATATCGATTTCGAGTATCAGGTCGAGTTGGACAAGGTCGAGAAGAACATGTCCGACCATGAATTGAAGGACTACATCAGGAGGAAGATCGAGGCTGCCCATCGGGAAAAGCGGGAGCCCTATGTGGAGCTTCTGACCCAGCTCCGGCAGCGCCAGCACCGTCTCTCGTTGAATTGAAGGCTTCTTCCCTCCCCTTGGGAGAGGAGCTCAGGGCAGGGGCGGAAAGTCGGAGCGCGATACTCGACCCGTTCCGCCGGCTTTTGCCCGTACCACGTCATCACCGGCCTTGTGCCGGTGATCTCGCTTCTGAAAGGCGCGGCGCTTCACACAATCGGGAGGGCCGGCACGAGGCCGGCCATGACGGGAAGGTTTTATCCAGTCGCCCCCTGCCCCGCCCCGTTCAGGCTGCGGGCCAGATCCTCGATCCGCTTGGCCGCCATCTGGACGCCCTCGGCGAGCCGCGATTCGATCCGCTCCAGGCGCTCGTCCCGGGAGGCGTTGATGCTGTTGAGCGCCGCGACCTCGGCCTCCAGCGCGGCGACCCGCCGTTTCGTCTCGTGCAGTTCGTCCGCCTGGGCGATGGCCGCCATCACGTGGAGACGAAGGTCGCCGATCTCGCCGAAGGCGGCGCGCATCTCCTCGATCCGGGCATCGTAGGACGCCGCCAGGGCTTCGAGATGCCCCTCCTCGCCCTCGGCGCAGGCCACGCGATAGGCTTGTCCGGCGATCATCACCGTCACCTGAGGCATGGTCTAGCCCTCCTCGGGCTCAAGCTGGCCGGCCTGGGCGAGGACGGTCTGGACGGCGCCGATGGCCTGGCGGACCCGCCGACCGACATCGTCGGTCGCCGCCTCGAAGCGATGGAGCCGGGTCAGCGCGCCGTCGAGCTCCACGGCGAGGCGGGCCCGGTCGTCCTGCATGAGCTGGAGCTCGGTTTCCAGGGCCCCGCGCCGCCTGTCGGCCTCCAGGCGACGGGACACGGAGGCCTCCAGGAGACCCAAGGCCATGTCCAGCCGCTTCATCGCTTCCTCGAGTGTGGGCGCCATCATGCCTCCTGAATCGCCCAAGACACTAACGCATCGTGCGGAAAAGTGGACCCGGTTTTCCAGCCTACACGATGCGCTTTTCAATGAGAGGAGCATCGGAGCGATCCCGAAAGTGGATCCCACTTTCGGGTCCGATGCTCCGGCATCGTGCGGAAAAGTGGACCCGGTTTTCCGCATCATCGAGGCGCCTCTTAAGGGGTTGAGCACCGGCATTCGCGAGCGCGGATACCGACAGTCGTAAAGGGGATTACACCCTTCCAGTCTTTGACTCGCCTTGGCCGCGTGTTAAGGAGCCCACGCCTTTTCCAGACAGACCGCCCCGTTGCGGGGCCTCAAGCCTTGTGGATCTCGCCGTGCAAGATACCGTCTCCGCCGATCGCGTCACCCATTCCGATCTGGCGAACGCCGTTCGCGTCCTCGCCATGGACGCCGTCGAACAGGCCAAATCCGGCCATCCGGGCCTGCCCATGGGCGCGGCCGACATGGCAACGGTGCTGTTCACCAAGTTCATGAAATACGATGCCGCCGACCCGACCTGGCCGGATCGCGACCGGTTCATCCTGTCGGCCGGCCACGGCTCGATGCTGCTCTATGCCCTGCTCCACCTGACCGGCGTGAAGGGCATGACCATCGAGGAGCTGAAGAACTTCCGCAAGCTCGATTCCAAGACCCCGGGCCACCCCGAGAACTTCATGACGCCGGGCGTCGAGACCACCACGGGCCCGCTCGGCCAGGGCATCGCCACGGCGGTCGGCTTCGCGCTCGCCGAGCGCATGCTCAATGCCGAATACGGCAGCGACCTCGTCGATCACCATACCTACGTGCTCGCCTCCGACGGCGACCTGATGGAAGGCATCAGCCACGAGGCCATTGCGCTTGCCGGCCACCTGAAGCTCAACCGCATGATCGTCCTGTGGGACGACAACGGCATCTCCATCGACGGCCCGCTCTCCATCTCGGACTCGGTCGATCAGGTGAAGCGCTTCCAGGCCTGCGGCTGGAACGCCGTGCGCGTGGACGGTCATGATCCCAAGGCCCTGCAACGCGCCGTTTCCCGCGCCCAGAAGTCGGACAATCCGACCCTGATCGCCTGCAAGACCACCATCGGCTACGGTGCGCCCAAGAAGGCCGGCACCTCCAAGGCCCACGGCGAGCCGTTGGGAGCCGAGGAGCTGGCGGGCGCCAAGACCGCTTACGGCTGGGGCCATGCTCCCTTCGAGATTCCCGACACCATCCGCGACGCCTGGGCGAAGGCCGGCAAGAAGGGCCGCCGCCAGCGCAAGGCCTGGGAAGAGCGCCTGAAGGCTCTCGCGCCCGAGAAGCGCGCCGAGTTCGAGCGCCGGGTGAAGGGCGTGCGCCCCGAAGGCCTCGCCGAGGCCGTCGCCAAGCTGAAGGACCGGCTGATCGCCGAGCCGCAGAACGTCGCCACCCGCAAGGCGAGCGAGATCGCCCTCGAGGTGATCACCGAGGCCGTGCCGGAGCTGGTGCTGGGCTCGGCGGACCTGACGCCGTCGAACAACACCAAGACCAAGAACCTGACCGCCATCTCGCCGGGCAACTACGCCGGCCGCTACATCCATTACGGCATCCGCGAGCACGGCATGGCGGCGGCCATGAACGGCATCGCGCTCCATGGCGGCTACGTGCCGGCAGGCGCGACCTTCCTGGTCTTCACCGATTATGCCCGTCCGGCCATGCGCATCGCGTCGCTCGCCGGCATTCCGGCGATCTACGTCATGACCCACGATTCCATCGGCCTCGGCGAGGACGGCCCGACCCACCAGCCCGTGGAGCACCTGGCCGCCCTGCGGTCCATGCCGAAGATGCGCGTGTTCCGCCCGGCGGACGCCATCGAGACGGCGGAAGCCTGGCAGATGGCCCTTGAGCGTACGGACGGCCCGACGACGCTCGCGCTCACCCGCCAGAACTTAGCCCAGGTCCGCAAAGAAGGCGGCGCCAAGAACCTCTCGGCCACCGGCGCCTATGAGCTGTCCCCGGCCAGCGGCCCGGCCCGTGCCACCATCTTCGCCTCCGGATCCGAGGTGGAGATCGCCCTCGCCGCCCAGAAGCTCCTGGAAGACCAGAGCTTCGCCGTCCGTGTCGTATCGGTGCCGTCCCTCGACCTGTTCCTGGCCCAGCCCGAGAAGGTGCGCCGGGAGATCATCGGCGATGCGCCGATCAAGGTCGCGGTCGAGGCCGCCGTGCGCTTCGGCTGGGATTCGGTCATCGGCCCCGACGGAATTTTCGTCGGCATGCATGGGTTTGGCGCCAGCGCGCCCTACAAGGACCTTTACAAGCACTTCGGCATCACTGCCGAGGCCGTGGCTGAAAAGGTTCTCCGGACACACAATCTCTGAGGCACGAGAAACCTGAGGCCTCGTTACACAAGGGAGCTACGACTATGACGGTGAAGGTCGCGATCAACGGATTCGGTCGCATCGGACGCAACATCCTGCGCGGCATCGTGGAAAGCGGCCGCAAGGACATCGAGGTGGTTGCCATCAACGACCTCGGCCCGGTCGAGACGAACGCTCACCTGCTCCGCTTCGACTCTGTCCATGGCCGCTTCCCGGCCGACGTGCAGGTCGACGGCGAGTTCCTCGTCATCAACGGCCAGAAGATCCGCGTGACGGCGATCAAGGATCCGGCGACCCTGCCGCACCGTGAACTCGGCGTCGACATCGCCATGGAATGCACCGGCATCTTCACCTCGAAGGAGAAGGCCTCGGCGCACCTGACCGCCGGCGCCAAGCGCGTCATCGTGTCGGCTCCCGCCGACGGCGCCGACCTCACGGTCGTCTACGGCGTCAACCACGACAAGCTGACCAAGGATCACGTGGTCATCTCGAACGCCTCCTGCACCACGAACTGCCTCGCCCCGGTGGCGAAGGTGCTTCATGAGGCGGTGGGCATCGAGAAGGGCTTCATGACGACGATCCACTCCTACACCAACGACCAGCCGACGCTGGATCAGATGCACAAGGACCTCTACCGCGCCCGCGCGGCGGCCCTGAACATGATCCCGACCTCGACCGGCGCCGCCAAGGCGGTGGGCCTCGTCCTGCCCGACCTCAACGGCAAGCTCGACGGCTCCTCGATCCGCGTACCGACCCCGAACGTCTCCGTGGTCGACTTCAAGTTCGTGGCCAAGAAGAACACCACGAAGGAAGAGATCAACGCGGCCATCAAGGCTGCGGCCGACGGCCCGCTGAAGGGCATCCTCGGCTATACCAACCAGCCGAACGTCTCGTCGGACTTCAACCACGATCCGCATTCCTCCGTGTTCCACCTGGACCAGACCAAGGTGATGGAGGGCAACTTCGTGCGCGTGCTGTCCTGGTACGACAATGAATGGGGCTTCTCGAACCGCATGGCGGACACCGCCGTCGCCATGGCGAAGCTCATCTAAGGGAGGCCGCTTCATGACCGCCTTCCGCACGCTCGACCAGGCCGACGTCAAGGGAAAACGCGTTCTCGTCCGGGTGGACCTCAACGTCCCGATGGAGAACGGCCGGGTGACGGACGCGACGCGCATCGAGCGCGTCCTTCCCACCATCCGGGAGATCGCCGACAAGGGTGGAAAGGTGATCCTTCTCGCCCATTTCGGGCGCCCGAAAGGCCGCGATCTTAAAGAGTCCCTGAAGCCCGTCGCGGAAGCGGTCTCGAAGCACCTCGGAAAAACGATCGCCTTCGCCGATGATTGCATCGGCGAAGGCGCCGCCCAGGCGGTCAGTGCCCTGAAGGACGGCCACGTGCTTCTTCTCGAAAACACCCGCTTCCACGCGGGCGAGGAGAAGAACGATCCGGCCTTCGTACAGGAGTTGGCCAAGCTCGGCGACCTCTACGTCAACGACGCCTTCTCGGCCGCGCACCGCGCCCACGCCTCCACCGAGGGCCTCGCCCGCGTGCTGCCCGCTTACGCGGGCCGCACCATGCAGCAGGAACTCGATGCTCTGACCAAGGGCCTCGAAGCGCCCAAGCGTCCGGTGGTCGCTATCGTGGGCGGCGCCAAGGTGTCGACCAAGATCGACCTGCTCGAAAACCTCGTGACCAAGGTCGACGCCCTCGTGATCGGCGGCGGCATGGCCAACACCTTCGTGCATGCGACAGGTCTCGGCATCGGCAAGTCGCTGGCCGAGAAGGACCTTGCGGCAACCGCCATGCGGATCATCGAGAAGGCGCGTACGTCCAACTGCGCCATCATCCTGCCCGTGGACGGCGTCTGCGCCTACGAATTCAAGGCGGGGGCTCCCAACCACACCTACGGCATTGATGCGATCCCCGAGGATCAGATGATCCTGGACGTGGGTTCGCAATCGGTGGAGCGCATCTCGGCTGCGATCAACGACGCGGCGACTCTCGTCTGGAACGGCCCGCTCGGCGCGTTCGAGATCGCACCCTTCGACCAGGGCACCGTCGCGGCCGCGTGCCATGCGGCCCAGCGCACCCGGGAAGGCAAGCTCGTTTCCGTCGCCGGCGGCGGCGATACGGTTGCGGCCCTCAACCATGCTGGCGTTGCGGACGACTTCACCTATGTATCGACGGCAGGCGGCGCCTTCCTCGAATGGCTCGAAGGCAAGCCGCTGCCCGGCGTGGAAGCGCTAAGGGCTTGAGACCAGGCTTGGCAGAGCGGGCACCCACTTTGCCAAGCGAAAACATGGCGCATCGGCTGGGTCCCAAAAGTGGGATCCACTTTTGGGGCGGATGCTCTAGATGGCTTAAGCTACGGTTCAGCTTCTGCGCTGTTTAAAGCCAAAATCAATACGGAGGACGAAATGGCACGCATCACCATGAGGCAGCTTCTGGATCACGCAGCCGAGCAAGGCTATGGCGTGCCTGCCTTCAACATCAACAACATGGAGCAGGCGCTCGCCATCATGGCGGCGGCCAGCGAGGTCGACGCGCCGGTGATCATCCAGGCGAGCCGTGGTGCGCGCTCCTACGCCAACGACGTCATGCTCAAGCACATGATGGACGCGGTGACCGAGATCTATCCGCATATCCCGGTCTGCGTGCATCTCGACCACGGCAACGAGCCCTCCACCTGCATGACCGCGATCCAGGCCGGCTTCACCTCGGTGATGATGGACGGTTCGCTCAAGGCCGATGGCAAGACGCCGGGCGACTGGGACTACAATGTGGGCGTCACCCGGAGGGTGGTCGAGATGGCGCATCTCGGCGGCATCTCGGTGGAAGGCGAGCTCGGCGTGCTCGGCTCGCTTGAGACCGGTGAAGGCGAGGCCGAGGACGGCCACGGCGCCGAGGGCAAGCTCTCGCACGACCAGCTGCTGACGAACCCCGACGAGGCCGTGAAGTTCGTGGCCGAGACCAAGGTCGATGCGCTCGCCATCGCCATGGGCACCTCGCACGGCGCCTACAAGTTCACCCGCAAGCCCGACGGCGCGATCCTCGCCATGCACGTGATCGAAGAGATCCACAAGAAGCTCCCGAACACCCACCTGGTGATGCACGGCTCCTCGTCCGTTCCGCAGGACCTGCAGGACATCATCAACCAGTACGGCGGCCAGATGAAGCCGACCTGGGGCGTGCCCGTGGAGGAGATCCAGCGCGGCATCAAGCACGGCGTGCGCAAGATCAACATCGACACCGACAACCGCATGGCGATGACCGGCCAGATCCGCAAGGTTCTCACCGAGAACCCCGGCGAGTTCGACCCGCGCAAGTATCTGAAGCCCGCCATGGAGGCGATGACGAAGCTCTGCAAGCAGCGCCTGCAGGAGTTCAACACCGCCGGCCAGGCCTCGAAGATCAAGCGCGTGTTCACCCTCGCCGAGATGGCCAAGCGCTACGCCTCGGGCGAGCTCGACCCGACCTTCGGCACGAGCCGTCAGGCGGCCGAGTGAGATAGGTTTAATTCCACCACCCTCATCCTGAGGAGGTCACAAAGTGACCGTCTCGAAGGAGGTTCCAGCGCACTCTGGAAACGCCTCGCCCTTCGAGACGCTTCGCTCCTCAGGGTGAGGCTGTAGGAATAGCCTTTCTGGCCATCAGGCTTTCGCCTTAATCATGATCGACAAGCGGGGCCTCGCAAGATGGCCCCGTTTTCGTTATGGGAAGGCTGTCTTTCCTTTTTTGTGACCTCAAGATCCATGGCCGACACCGCCGCCCGCCTCTACCTCATCACCCCCGTCCTGGAGGATGCCTCCTTCGCGCCGCGTCTCGCGGAAGCCTGCGGAACCGGTTCCGTGGCGGCCGTCCTGCTGCGCCTGAGCCCCGCCGACGAGCGAAGCCTCATCAATCAGGTCAAGACGCTCGCCCCCGCCGCGCAGGAGCACGGAGCGGCCGTGCTCGTCTCATCCGAGGCCAAGGCGGATCTCGCGAATGTCGCGGCCCGGGGCGGCGCCGACGGCGTGCATGTGCCGGGCGATCCGGCCCACGTGCGCGAATTGCGCGAGAGGCTGAAATCCGAGCGCGCCATCGGCGTGGGGGCGATCCGCACCAGGGATGACGCGATGTCCTTGGGAGAGGCCGGGGCCGATTACCTGCTCTTCGGTGAACCGCGCCCGGACGGCTCCCTCCCGACCCTGGAGAGCGTGGTGGAGCGCGCCTCCTGGTGGGCCGAGATCTTCGAGACTCCCTGCGTCGCCTATGCCCCGAGCCTCGACGCCGTCGAGACCCTGGCGGCCACGAATGCGGAATTCGTCGCCCTCGGCGACGCGGTCTGGAACCATGCGGACGGCCCCGCTGCCGCCGTTACGGCCGCAGCCGCGATCCTGGAACGGCAGGAGGCGTCGCGCTGATGCGCTTGTCCTGGATCCTCGGCGGCGTCCTTCTGGCGGCATCCGCGACGCTGAGCCATGCGGCGGCGCCGGATCTCGCCTATGGCGCCTATCAGCGTGGCCTCTATCAGACGGCTTTCCGCGAGGCGAATCTGCGCCTGGAGAAGAACAAGGGCGACGCGGCCGCCATGACCCTCCTGGGCGAGCTCTATAACCAGGGCCTAGGGGTCCCCATGGACCCGAAGAAGGCGTCCGAGTGGTATCGTCTGGCGGCTCAACGCGGTGATGCCAATGCGCTCGCTTCGCTGGGGCTCATGGCCATCGACGGACGCGGCATGCCCAAGAACGCCGCGCAGGGCCGGGCCTGGCTCGAACAGGCGGCCGACAAGGGCAATGCCCTGGCCTCGCACAATCTCGCCCTGCTCCTGCTCACCAGCGGCAACGATGCCGACCTGCAGAAGGCCGTCGAGCTTTTGAAGAAGGCGGCGGCGGCCGAGATCCCGGACGCGCAGCACGCCCTCGGCGTTCTCTACCTCAAGGGCCGGGGCGTGGAGCGGAATTCCACCGAGGCCGCCCGTCTCTTCGAGCGCGCGGCCCGCAACGGCAGCTCGGTCGGTGAGGTGGAATACGCGATCCTGCTCTTCAACGGGGATGGAGTTCCAACCAGCGAATCCCAGGCCGCGCGCTATTTCCGACGGGCCGCCGCGAAGGGCAATGCCATCGCCCAGAACCGTCTGGCCCGGCTTCTCGTCGCCGGCCGCGGCGTTCCCGCCAACAAGGTCGATGGGGCGGCCTGGCACATCCTGGCCGCCGCCCAGGGTCTGGCCGATCCCTGGCTCGATGACGCCTTCAAGGGGCTGAGCACCGAGGACCGCAAGCGCGCCGAAAAGCTCGCCGCCGAACGGCTCGGCATGCGTTAAATATCGGCTCAGCCGTCATCACCGGCCTTGTGCCGGTGATCCCGATTCCATGAAACGCCATCAGTGTCATTCCCGGCCGGAGCGTAGCGAAGGGAAAGGGAATCCACTCACACGCTCACCGCCCTGGATCCCCTTCCCGCACTTCGTGCGCCGGGGATGACAGCGGAGTGCCTCTCCGTATCGAGATGGCCGGGACGAGCCCGGCCATGACGGAGAACAAAATCGCAAGGCGCAGGATCAATTGATGCGCCCTCCGGTTATCCTCGGCTTGACGCGAACCTTCGCGTGGTCCATCGACCACACTTCATTTCAAAACCGCTCTTTGCCAGGACCCGCCCGATGATCCGTTCGCCCCTCATGACCGTCATGACCGATGCCGTGATGAAGGCTTCGCGCTCGCTCAAGCGCGATTTCGGCGAGGTCGAGAACCTGCAGGTCTCCCGGAAAGGACCGGGCGACTTCGTTTCGGCGGCCGACCGCAAGGCCGAGAAGATCCTGTACGAAGCGCTCGCAAAGGCCCGCCCGGGCTACGGCTTCGTCATGGAGGAGCAGGGTGTGGTCGAAGGTACCGACACGAGCCACCGCTGGCACATCGACCCGCTCGACGGCACCACGAACTTCCTGCACGGCCTGCCGCAATTCGCCATCTCGGTCGGCCTCGAGCGCGACGGCCAGATCGTCGCCGGCGTGATCTACGATCCCGCCAAGGATGAGCTCTTCATCGCCGAGAAGGGCAAGGGCGCCTATCTCAACAACCGCCGCATCCGCGTGGCGGGGCGCGATGAGATGGTGGAAGCCGTCGTGGCCTGCGGCCTGCCGCATATCGGCAAGGGCGACCACGGCCTTTATCTTCGCGAAGAAGCCGCCGTCATGGGCAGTGTGGGCGGCATGCGCCGCTGGGGCGCTGCGGCTCTCGACCTCGCCTATGTGGCCTGCGGGCGCTTCGACGCCTATTGGGAACGCGGCCTGAACACCTGGGACATTGCCGCCGGCATCCTGATGATCCGCGAAGCGGGCGGCTTCGTGTCCGACGCCGATGGCGGCAGCGACCCGATGGCCAAGGGCTCCATCGCCTGCGGCAACGAGGTGATGCATCGCGAGCTGCTGAAGCTCCTGAAAAAGGCCAAGGGATAGTTTCCCGGCCGTTCCTCCATCGTTCCCGGCCGATATTTCTGTTCGTCCCGTCGAACTCTGCCATGGTCGCGCTTGATCCTTCGGACAGGCGCGGTCACATTGGTGCAGCTCCGAAGCACCAATGCACAGGATAACGATGGCGGACCAACCCCTTACCCCACCGCGGATTTACCTGATCCGCATGGCGGTCTTCCTGGTTCTGGCAGGGTTTGTCGCCTTCATCCTCTACCGGCAGATCTGGTCGGCCTTCCAGGCCAATCCGGGCCTCAACGCCCTGATTCTGGGCGTCATGTTCATCGGCATCGTGCTCGCGATCCGGCAGGCCTGGCGCCTTTTTCCCGAGGTGCGGTGGGTCAATACCATGCGCCAGACCGAGGAAGGGCTGGTCGCTCCCTCCCAGCCGATCCTGCTGGCGCCCCTGGCGGCGCTCCTCGGCAACCGCCCCGAGCAGGCCGGCTTTTCCGTCGCGGCGACCCGCTCGGTTCTGGACTCCATTGGTGCCCGCCTCGACGAGAGCCGCGAGATCGTGCGCTATCTCGCCGGCCTGCTGGTCTTCTTGGGACTCCTCGGCACCTTCTGGGGCCTCATCGACACGGTCGGCTCGGTCGGGCGCATCATCTCGTCGCTCCGCACCGGCCAGGACACCGCCGTTCTCTTCGACGAGCTGAAGAACTCCCTCGCCGGCCCGCTGCAGGGCATGGGCCTGTCCTTCTCGGCCTCCCTGTTCGGCCTCGCCGGCTCCCTCGTCCTCGGCTTCCTCGACCTCCAGGCCGGCCAGGCCCAGAGCCGCTTCTACACGGAGCTGGAGGACTGGCTTGCCATGTCGACCCTGGACACGCCCACCGATACCGCCATGCGCCCCGGCACCTCGCACGACCTGACCGTGGCGCTGAACCGGCTCACCGCCGCGGTCAATGACGGCGCAGGCGGCCGGGCCGCGACCCAGGCCATGGCCAACCTGGCCGAGGGCGTTCAGGGCCTCGTCCAGCACATGCGGGCCGAGCAGCAGATGATCCGCGACTGGGTCGAGGCCCAGGCGGCCCGCGAGAAGGAGCTGAAGCAGGTCCTCGACCGCATTTCCCGTGAAAGGCTGCCCTGATGCCGGTCTCGAGCGCTGGAGGACGTCGGCGGGGACGCAGCAGCCAGATCAATTACTGGCCGGGCTTCGTGGACGCCCTGTCGACGCTGCTTCTGGCCATCATCTTCCTGATCTCGGTTTTTACCGTCGGCCAGTTCTTCCTGTCTCGGGAACTGTCCGGCCGCGACACGGTCCTCGACCGCCTGAACCGCCAGATCGCCGAGCTGACCGATCTTCTCTCCCTGGAGCGCTCGAGCCGGCGCACCATCGAGGACACGGTCACGTCCCTGCAGACGACGTTGCGTGCCAACGAGGCCGAGCGAGCGCGCCTCCAGGGCCTTCTCGACAGCGGCGGCGCCGCGCAGGCCCAGGCGCAGGAGCTCGGCACGCAGCTCGAGACCGAGCGGCAGGCCACCGGCCGGGCGCTGAGCCAGGTCGAAATCCTCAACCAGCAGATCGCCGCCATGCGCCGCCAGCTCGCGGCCCTGGAAGAGGCCCTCGCGGCCTCCGAGAACCGGGACAAGGAAAGCCAGGCCCGCATCGCCGATCTCGGCAGCCGCCTCAACGTGGCGCTGGCCCAGCGGGTGCAGGAGCTGGCGCGCTACCGGTCGGATTTCTTCGGCCGCCTGCGGCAGATCCTCGGCACCCGCCCCGACGTGCGCATCGTCGGCGACCGCTTCGTGTTCCAGTCCGAGGTGCTCTTCCCGGCCGGTCAGGCGACCCTGCGCCCGGAAGCCTCCGGCGAGATCGACCGCATCGCCTCCGCCCTGATCGAGTTGGAGCGTCAGGTCCCACCGGATATCCCCTGGGTGATTCGCGTCGACGGCCACACGGACCAGCGCCCCATCGCGACGTCGCAATTCCCGTCGAACTGGGCCCTGTCGTCGGCCCGCGCCATCGCCGTGGTGCAGGCGCTCGTCGCCCGGGGCGTTCAGCCCCAGCACCTCGTCGCCGCCGGCTTCGGCGAGTTCCAGCCCCTCGACAACGGCACCACCGAAGAGGCCTATGCCCGCAACCGGCGCATCGAGCTGAAGCTGACGGAGCGGTGATTTACGCGAAACGATCAGTCGCGGCGACGATACTCTCCGTCATGCCGGGATCGCGCGCATCGTGCCCTGCTTCGCTAACAACGATCAGTTCGCTGCCCGGCCAATGCCGCTGAAGATTCCAGGGCGTGACGAGCGGACCGCCGATATCGAGCCTGCCGTGAATGAGGATACCGGGAATGCCGGCGAGGCGGTTCGCATTCCGCACCAAGACGCCATCTTCAAGCCAGGCCTTGTTCCGCCAGTAATGGGTGACGAGCCGCGCGAAGCCTAACCGAAACGAAGGATCTTGGTATCGTGGGTGAGGTTTGTGGCCGGGATGCACGGCCACAATGGCCATTTCCCAATCGCACCAATCCTGCGCGGCCTTCTCATGGATTGCTGGCTCCGGATGCATGAGGAGGCGGTGATAGGCCTCGACCAAGCTTCCTTCCCGATCTGATTCGGGCACACCTGCTCTGAACCGGCTCCAGGACTCAGGAAAGAAGGCTCCGACGCCGTGGGTGATCCACGCGATTTCCGACGCTGTCGTGGTCGCGATGCTGAACAGCACCATCTCGGTCACGCGCTCGGGATACTGCTCTGCATAGGCGAGTGCCAGGGTCGACCCCCACGAACCGCCCAGCACCAGCCACCGGTCGATTCCGAGATGCCGCCGCAGGCATTCGATATCGGCGATGAGGTGAGCTGTGGTGTTCGTGGAGAGGTCTACGGCCGGAGAGCTGGTATGCGGTGTGCTGCGACCACTCCCGCGCTGATCGAAGAGCACAATGCGATAAGCGCTCGGGTCGAAATAGCGCCGTGCGTTCGCCGTGCAGCCGGAACCTGGTCCTCCATGCAGCACGAGAGCAGGCTTCCCGGCAGGATTGCCGCAGACTTCCCAATAAATGCGATGCCCATCGCCCACATCGAGCATCCCGGCATCAAACGGATCAAGAGGTGGATAGAGATCGGGCATGGGCGATGCTTACCACGCCGACACTGTCATGCCAGCAATGGCGCAAAGTAAGTGCCGCGTATTGCGCCTAATCCTTCCCCAGAGCCTGCGCGACGTCGTGGACCTGATCGCCGACGCGGCGGATGGTGTCCACCACCTGCCGGCGCGGGACGTTCCAGCGGTCGGACCAGTACTGGAGATCCCACGGCTCGAGGATGTTGATGCGGGTCGAGTCCTGCGGATGTCTCCTGCTGACGCCCATGCCTGCGTTCCCGGCCAATCCCAAGGGTGCCCTCGATCCGACGCAACGGTTTCGGGTCACATGGGATGCACGGGCCGGATGTCAGCCCACGCCGGTGCATCAATTTGAGGCAGCGGCCTATTCCGCCGCCTCGTGATGTCCGTGCGCGCTCGTGAACTGGAGCCGGGCCAGGCGGGCATAGAGGCCGCCCTGGGCGAGGAGGGTTTCGTGGGTGCCCTCCTCGACGATCATGCCCTTGTCCATGACCAGGATGCGGTCGGCGGACCGCACCGTGGCGAGGCGGTGGGCGATGACCAGGGTGGTGCGGCCTTCCATCAGCCGGTCGAGCGCCGTCTGGACCTTGCGCTCGCTTTCCGCGTCGAGCGCCGAGGTCGCTTCGTCGAGGAGCAGGATCGGGGCATCCTTCAGGATCGCCCGGGCTATCGCCAGACGCTGGCGCTGGCCGCCCGAGAGCGTCACGCCGCGCTCGCCGATCATCGTCCGGTAGCCTTCCGGCATGGCCTGGATGAAGCCGTCGGCGGAGGCGAGCTCGGCGGCGCGCAGGACCTCGGCCTCCGTGGCGTCGGGGCGCCCGTAGCGGATGTTGTCCAGGACGGAGGCCCCGAAGATCGTCGGCTCCTGCGGCACGAGGGCCATGCGGCCGCGCAGGGCGGAGGGATCGGCCTCCTGGACCGCGACCCCGTCGACCCGGATCGCGCCGCTTTGCGGATCGTAGAAGCGCAGCAGTAACTGCAGGATCGTGCTCTTGCCCGCCCCCGAGGGCCCGACGATGGCGACCCGCTCGCCGGATTTCACCGCAAAGCTCAGGCCGTGGAGCGCGCGCTGGTCGGCGCGGGTCGGATAGGCGAAATGCACGGCCTCGAACGCCACCGTGCCGAGCGGCGGCTCCGGCAGGGGCTTGGGGTTCTGCGGCCGCTCGACGGCGGGCTTCGCCGCAAGGATCTCACCGAGGCGTTCCGCCGCGCCGGCCGCCTGGGCGAGTTCGCCGTAAACCTCGGAGAGCTGGCCGAGGGAGCTTGCGGCGAAGACCGCGTAGAGCACGAATTGCGACAGGCGCCCGCCCGTCATCTGCCCGGCCAGCACGTCCTGCGCGCCGTACCAGAGCACGCCGACCACGCTCGCCGACACCAGGAAGATGCCGGCGCCGGTCAGGAAGGCCCGCATGGTGGTGGAGAGCCTGGCCGCATCGAAGGCCTCCTCGGCGGCGGCCGTGAAGCGGGCGGCCGTGAGGCTTTCCATGCCGAAGGCCTGCATGGTCCGCACCGCCCCGATGGCCTCCGCCGCATAGGCCGAGGCATCGGCGAGCCGGTCCTGCGCCGCCCGCGAGCGCCGCCGCACGGCGCGGCCGGAGAAGACCAGGGGCAGGACGATGACCGGGATGGCGAGAAGCACGAGCGCCGACAGCTTCGGGCTCGTGATGATCATTAGAACGGTAGCGCCGAGAAAGAGGAAGAGATTGCGCAGCGCAATCGAGATGCTGACCCCGAAGGCCGCCTTGACCTGGGTGGTGTCGGCCGTGAGCCTGGAGACGATCTCGCCGCTCTTGGTCTGGTCGAAGAAGGCCGGATCGAGGGAGGTCAGGTGCCGGAATACGGCGGAACGCAGATCGGCCACCACCCGCTCCCCGAGGGTGATCACGCAGTAATAGCGAAAGGCGCTGGCCAGGGCGAGGATGCCCACCACCACGACCAGGAGGGCGAAATAGGCGCTGATATAGGCCCGGCCCTGTTCCGAGAAGCCGAAATCGATGACCCGCCGCACCGCAATCGGCACGACGAGCGTGGCCCCGGAGGCCACGGCGAGCGCCACGAGCGCCGCGGCGATCCGCCCCTTATAGGCCAGGCCGTAGGGAATGAGCGGCTTCAGGGCGCTGAGCGCAGCCTTGGGGCGGGTCTGCCCTTGGGAATGATCGGCCATGACACCTTGCGTTTTACGGAATCGCCACAAGGGGCGGTTTAGCACCTTTGCCCCGGCTTGTTTCAAGGTCTTAAGTGAGGTATAGGCGCGCATTCATCAATTCAGGCTCGATCTCAACATTGCGGGCTGACCAGATTTGGCTGGCCGCAAGAAGGACTATGGCAATGGCGCGCAAAGAAACCGATCATCCCGATTACCACTTCATCAAAGTGGTCATGACCAACGGCACCGAGTACACGACCCGCTCGACCTACGGCAAAGAGGGCGACACCCTCAACCTCGACATCGACCCGAACACCCACCCGGCCTGGACCGGCGGTACGCAGCAGCTGCTCGACCGCGGCGGCCGCGTGTCGCGCTTCAACTCGCGGTTCGGCGGCCTGG
Source organism: Microvirga sp. 2MCAF35 (assembly GCF_052115545.1). Lineage (NCBI taxonomy): Bacteria > Pseudomonadati > Pseudomonadota > Alphaproteobacteria > Hyphomicrobiales > Methylobacteriaceae > Microvirga > Microvirga sp. 2MCAF35. The sequence goes on along the minus strand of NZ_JBFRGW010000004.1, from coordinate 30,029 downwards.
GCCTCGGCGGCAAGAAGTAATCCGTCCTTCGGACCGGAATCAAAAAGCCCCGCTTCGGCGGGGCTTTTTCTTTTGCGGTGTGGTCCGAAAGCTGCCTCAGGCAGCCTCCCTGATATCGGGCTCGAGTGCCTTCATGGTGCGGATTTCGCGCAGGAGCTCCCGGTTCAGGAATTCGAGCGAGCGCAGGCGCTCTTCCATCTCGTCGATGGTCCGGTTGCCTGTGTTCTGCAGCAGGAACACCATCAGGAAGGTGCAGATCGTGGTGCCGGTGTTGATCACGAGCTGCCACGTATCGGAGAACTGGAAGACGGGGCCGGAGATGGCCCAGACGGCCACGAGCAGGCAGGCCGCCATGAAGGCATAGGGGCTGCCCAGGTTGTCGGAAATCCATTCGGACAGGATTTCGAAACGGTTCGTGATGAATTTTTTCATGGAACTCTCCTCGCGACCAGCCGCCACGGGCCCGATCGCAGGAGAGCTGAGCGATCAGTCTTCTGCGCGAACCCGAGACGGCATGGTCTTTCGACTGTCGCTTGACATGGGTTGCATATCCTTGGGTTGACGGCACAAGAGCGGCCGACAGGTTAGGTGTAGCCCTCCAGGCATGGGATTCAACCCTTCAAGGAGACGTTGGTGCCGGGTGCGGCAACGTGGCCGCTCCTCCCTCCTACTCCACCGTCCCGAAGGCCCGCTGCAGCATCCCGAGTTGGGTCGCGACCGGGTTGGCCGCCGGAGCCCGGGGAGCCTCCTCGGCTTCCGTGATGAGGCGCTCGAGATGGAGGATCCGGGCGTGCAGCCGGGTCGCGAGGCCCATCAGGTCGCGCAGGCGCGCTGGAAGCTCCTCGTATTCGGCGATGGTGGTCGCGGTCTCCTGCGAGTTCAGGCGGACGCGGTTCTTCTCCAGCTGGGCCTGATCGGCGGTGATCTCCCCTTCCGCCACAGCCCGCTGCAGCAGCAGCCATGAGGCGACCTGCATCAGGCGGGTGGTGAGCCGCATGCTCTCGCTGGCATAGACGAGGCTCGCCTGGCGCGGCAGGTGACGGGCTTCCTCGCGGCCCGGACCGTCGAGATAGGCGGCTGTTTCCTCGATGAGTTCCATGCCCTCCTGGAAGAGCGCCTTGAAGGCCTCGGAACCCACGAAGTTCTGCCCGAACCGGACAGGATCGACATCGAACTGGATCACGTCGGGTTCGTTCACGCACATCTCCCAAAAAAACTGCCCTCCGCGCCTTGCGGGCGGACGATACGACCTGTTGAGATGAGTATAGGACGGACTGATCGGGCCTGCCTCGGTAACCTCTTCTTAAGGTTAAGGCGACGCCGATAAAAATCGAGCCGCACGGGGCGGCTCTTGAAGTCTCACAGGGAAGCGTCAAACAGAGTGGGCTTCAAAGCCACTCGGCATCCAGGGAGAAGCCCGGATGCCCTCCTGTCTACGCGAGAATGGTTAATGCGCCGTTAAGGACGTTCCTTCGTTACAATGGAATCAGCCCTGGCCCAGCTTGAAGAAGGCGCTCGCGGCCGCGCGGGAGTTTTCCTTTCGAGCCCTCGCCTCCTTGATTCGGGCGATCTCCCGCTCCAGCACTTCGACACGTTCGTCGAGTTCGTCGATGGAGAGCATCGAGAGATCCTGGCCGATCTCGTGTCCGGTCATGATCCGGCGCGGTTCATCGGCGAAGGGATCGAGGGCCATGGCATTCTCCTTCAATGATTGATCGTGAACGTTAATCCGGCATGTATTCCTTGCCAACGAAGCCTATATCCCAGGACATTGTTGACCAAAGGAGGGAAAAATGGGGCAGATCCCTGAGATGATGCGCGCCGTCATTGCCGAGGGGAGCGGCGGACCGGACGTTCTCAAGGTCGTCCAACGCCCTGTCCCCAAGCCCAAGGAGGGCGAAATCCTGGTGCGCGTGAGGGCCGCGGGCGTGAACCGCCCCGACGTGATCCAGCGGCAGGGCGGCTATCCGCCGCCTCCCGGCGCCCCGGATATCCTCGGGCTCGAGATCGCGGGCGAAGTGGCGGCCACGGGCCCGAACGCCGCCCGGTTTTCCGTCGGGGATCCGGTCATGGCCCTGGTGCCGGGCGGAGGCTATGCGGAATATGCGGTCGTCCACGAGAGCAATGCCCTTCCGATTCCTCCGGGTCTCTCCTTCGAAGAAGCAGGCGCCGTCCCGGAGACCTTTTTCACCGTCTGGACCAACGTGTTCGACCGGGGCCGCCTGCAATCGGGCGAGACGCTCCTCGTCCACGGCGGGACCTCCGGCATCGGCACCACGGCGATCCAGCTCGCCAAGGCCTTCGGCGCCACGGTCATCGCCACCGCCGGCAGCCAGGACAAATGCGACGCCTGCCTGCGTCTCGGCGCCGATGCGGCGATCAACTACCGGACCCAGGACTTCGTGACGGCCGCCAAGGAAGCCACGGGCGGCCGGGGCGCGGACGTGATCCTCGACATGGTCGGCGGCGACTACATTTCCCGCAATTACGAGGCCGCCGCCCAGGATGGAAGGATCGTGCAGATCGCCTTCCTGCAGGGCCCGAAAGCCGAGGTCGATTTCCGCCGCCTGATGGTCAAGCGGCTCACCCATACGGGTTCGACCCTGCGCCCGCGCTCACCCGCCGAAAAGGCCGAGATTGCCGAGGCGCTCGAGGAGAAGGTCTGGCCGCTCCTGGCGCAGGGGCGCTGCCGGCCGGTGATGGATTCCACCTTCGCCTTCGAGGACGTGGCGAAGGCCCATGCCCGCATGGACGGGGGCGAGCATATCGGGAAGATCGTTCTCACCCTTTAAAATTTGCAACGGACCGGCACGATCCCTATAATCATCTCGTTTCCCTCACATCGTGAGACGAGATGCTCCGGTCCGGACCGGTTCGGAGCGCGAGAGAGTTTTGCCGTGCGGCGCCGACGATCCGGCGCCCGGCCTGAAGGAGGTTCACGTCTATGTCCCAGGGACCGTTGATGCCGAAGGCGACAGCCGTCTGGCTCGTCGAGAATACATCGCTGTCGTTCGACCAGATCGCCGATTTCTGCAAGCTGCACCCGCTCGAGGTGAAGGGCATTGCCGACGGCGAAGTCGCGGCCGGCATCAAGGGCCTCGACCCGGTGACCACGGGCCAGCTGACCCGTGAAGAGATCGAGAAGGCCCAGAAGGACCCGAACCATCACCTCCGGCTCGCCGAGTCGCGGGTGAAGCTGCCGGAGCAGAAGCGGGTCAAGAAGGGCCCGCGCTACACTCCCGTGTCCCGCCGTCACGACCGCCCGAACGCGATCCTCTGGCTCGTGCGCAACCATCCCGAGCTGAAGGACGCGCAGATCATGCGTCTGGTGGGCACCACCAAGACGACGATCCAGCAGGTGCGCGAGCGCACCCACTGGAACTCGGCCAGCCTCTCGCCCATGGACCCGGTGACGCTGGGCCTGTGCTCTCAGATCGACCTCGATTTCGAGGTGCAGCGCGCCGCCAAGGACCGCCCGCAGGTCGAGCCCCAGGAGCATGGCGGCACCCTGATGCCGGCCGAGGTCTCCACGGCCCCCGAGCGGGTCGACCCCTTCGCCGACATGAGCCGCCCGAAGCCGGTCCAGGAAGAGAACATCGACGTCAACTCGGTCTTCGCCAAGCTCAAGCAGCTCAAGCGCGACGACGAGGACGAAGACGAGGAATAAGTTTCGTCACGCACGAAGGCCCGGAGCGATCCGGGCCTTTTTGTTTTGGGATGTCCTTCCGGACCACGCACAGGGAAGATCTGGAAGCCCTCGAGAAGTGTGGCGCTTCTTCACCTCTCCCGTGTGGGAGAGGTCTGACCTTTAGGTCCGGGTGAGGGACTGCGCTCAACGTGGTTGGCTCTGTAACCCCTCACTCCAACCCTCTTCCTCAGGGAGAGGGAGATCAGAGCCCCGTCCTGCACCCGCCTACCCGGCCAATCCTCTCGCCCGCAGCGCATCCCCGATTTCTTCCAGGATCATGGGATCGTCGATGGTCGCGGGGGTCGACCAGGTATCGCCGTCGGCGATCTTCTTCATGGTGCCGCGCAGGATCTTGCCGGAACGGGTCTTGGGCAGGCGCGCGACGGTGATCGCGAGCTTGAAGGCGGCAACAGGGCCGATCTTGTCCCGCACTAAGGCTACGAGTTCGGCCTCGATGGCCTCCGGCGGCCGGTCGATGCCGGATTTGAGCACCACGAAGCCGCACGGCACCTCGCCCTTGAGCGCGTCCTTCATGCCGATCACGGCGCATTCCGCCACGGCCGGATGGGAAGCCAGCACCTCCTCCATGCCGCCCGTGGACAGACGATGGCCCGCCACATTGATGATGTCGTCGGTACGGCCCATGACCCAGATATAGCCGTCCTGGTCGAGATAGCCGGCGTCCGAGGTGTTGTAGTAGCCCGGATAGACCGAGAGATAGGATTCCCGGAACCGCCCGTCCGCCTGCCACAGGGTCGGCAGGGCGCCGGGCGGCAGGGGCAGCTTGATGACGATGGCCCCCATCGTGTCGGGGGGGACGGGCTTTCCGCCCTCGTCCAGCACCTCGAGGATGTAGCCCGGCATCGGCACCGTGGGCGAGCCGTGCTTCACGGGCAGCGCGCCCAAGCCCAGCGGATTGCCGGCGACCGGCCAGCCGGTCTCCGTCTGCCACCAATGGTCGATGACCGGCACCTGGAGGATGTCCTCGGCCCATTTGACCGTGTCGGGATCGGCCCTCTCGCCCGCCAGGAACAGGGCGCGGAACGAGGAGAGGTCGTATTTCTGCAGGAGCTCCGCCTTCGGATCCTCCTTCTTGATGGCGCGGAAAGCCGTGGGCGCGGTGAAGAGGGTCACGACCCCATGGTCGGAGATCACCCGCCAATAGGCGCCGGCATCGGGCGTTCCCACCGGTTTGCCCTCGTAGAGGACAGCCGTGCAGCCGTGCAGCAGCGGCCCGTAGACGATGTAGGAATGGCCGACCACCCAGCCCACGTCGGACGCGGCCCAGAACACTTCTCCCGGCTTCACGCCGAAGAAATGCTCCATGGACCATTTGAGCGCGACCATGTGGCCGCCGTTGTCGCGCACCACGCCCTTGGGAATGCCGGTCGTGCCGGAAGTATAGAGCACGTAGAGCGGATCGGTCGCCGCCACCGGCACGCATTCCGCCTTCCGGCCCTGCGCCTTTGCGTCAGCAACGGAGCCTGCCCAGTCCCGGTCGCGGCCCTCGGCCAGGGCGCAGGCGAGCTGCGGCCGCTGGAAGACGAGGCAGGCCTGCGGCTTGGATGAGGAGAGCGCGATCGCCTCGTCCAGCAATGGCTTGTAGGGAATGACGCGCCCGCCCTCGATGCCGCAAGACGCGGAGAGAATGATCTTCGGCTTCGCATCATCGATGCGGGTCGCGAGTTCCTTGGCGGCGAAGCCGCCGAACACCACCGAATGGATCGCCCCGATGCGGGCGCAGGCCAGCATCGCAAAGCTCGTCTCCGGGATCATCGGCATATAGATGACGACGCGATCCCCCTTCGTGACGCCCATCTCCTGCAGCACGGCCGCGAGGGTCGCCACCTCGTCCCGCAGCTCCGCATAGGTGATGCTGCGCTTCGTGTCGGTGACCGGGCTGTCGTAGATGATTGCCGCCTGGCCGCCCCGCGTCGCCACATGCCGGTCGACGGCGTTGTAGCAGGTGTTGCATTCGGCGCCGACGAACCAGCGGCCGTAGATGCCGGCGTCAGGGTCGAAGACCGTCTCGGCGGGCCTGATCCAGTCGATCTCCCGCGCCGCCCGTTCCCAGAAGCCGGCCGGATCGGATTTCCAGCCGGCATAGACCTCATGATAGCGGCTCTGGGCGGATGGCATGGCGTTCCCCCTTGCGTTCTCTGCATGAGACTTCAAGCGCCTGCTGTGGTAGCAGGCGATCAAGCCGTGGTCAGGGGCGACTTTCGGTGAGTCGACTTTCGGCGAGTGCTGTGGTGATTACCGATCCTCTCTTCTATGCCGCCGCCGTTCCCGCGGTGATCCTGCTCGGACTGGCCAAGGGCGGCTTCTCGGGCCTCGGCGCTCTTTCGCTGCCCCTGATGGCCCTGGTGGTCTCTCCCGTGCAGGCGGCCGCCATCACCCTGCCGATCCTGATCGTGCAGGACGTGGTGTCGGTCTGGGCCTACCGGCATACCTGGGACCGGCGCAACGTGGTCATCATGCTCCTGGGCGCCATCTCGGGCATCGTGACGGGCTATCTCCTGGCCGCGCAGGTCTCCGATGCGGCCGTCAAGCTGGCCGTCGGAGTGATTTCCGTCGCCTTCGCCGTTCGCCGCATGATCGTAGAGCGCCGCGCAACTCCGCCGAAGGCTGCTCCGGCCGACGTGCCGCGCGGAATCTTCTGGGGCTGGGTCACGGGGTTCACCAGCATGGTCGCCCATGCGGGCGGACCTCCGTTCCAGATCTACGTCATGCCCCAGCGGCTGCCGCGGGACATCTTCGTCGGCACCGGGGCCATCCTCTTCGCGCTGATCAACTGGATCAAGGTGCCGCCGTATCTGGCGCTCGGGCAGTTCACGGCCGAGAACATGACGACCGCGGGCGCCCTGTTCCCGGTGGCCATCGCGTCGACCTGGGCGGGCGTCCTGCTCGTGCGGCGGGTCACGGGGCAGGCGTTCTACACGGCCGTATACGCGCTGCTGATCCTCGTCGGCGCCAAGCTCATCTATGACGGCGCAGTGACTTATCTGTGATGCGCCCACGAAAAAGCCGCCGCTCCTTGGGTGAAGCGACGGCTTCTTCCTGTGGAAAATACTGAGGAAACGTGCGGCTAGTGCACCACCGATTCGGAGGTTCTCAGCCGTGTGATCTCGTCCTTGAGCTGAAGCTTCTTCCGCTTGAGCTCTGCCAGCCTCATGTCATCTGCCGACGGTCTGTTGAGGGTATCCTGGATTTCGCGCTCGAGAGCCCGATGCTTCCGTTCCAGTTCCGTCAGGTGATTCTGCAGCGGCATGTCAGTTCCTCCTATTCGATCTACTGACGGAGAACATTGTGGCAGACAGAGTGTGGCGAGTCGAAGGCGAAATTCAAAGAATCGAGAGTAGAAGATGCTTCGGCTATCTTGCTCTCCACAGGGCCCGAGAGCATACTTCCGCCCCGTCTTGGCCCGGCTGTCGAACGCAGCTTGGCATCTAGCGCATCGTGCGGAAAAGTGGGCCCGGTTTCCGCAGCCAGCGATGCGCCGCTTAAGGGATTGAGCATCGGATCGATCCCAAAAGTGGAATCCACTTTTGGGTCCGAGGTTCTAGGTATTTTCAATGACCGACTTGGCTGAACTCGAAGCGGAACTGGCCCGTCTGAAGCAGGAGCATCGCGATCTCGACATGGCCATCGACGCCCTGGAGAGCATGGTCGCCGGGGACCAGTTGCAGGTCCAGCGCCTGAAGAAGCGCAAGCTTTCCCTCAAGGACCAGATCATCCGTCTCGAAGACCAGCTCACCCCCGACATCATTGCCTGAGGAATCAGCCCGTTATCGGGAACGCCCTTGCCTGCCCGAGGCGGCTTCGCTATTCCCGCTGGACAGTCAAAGCATCGGACGCAAAAGCGGAAACCGGTTTTGCGGGTAAAGATGCGACAAAACAAAAACTTGGAGCATCGGACGTGGCTTCGGAGTCACGTCCGATGCTCCAAGGCCTGAAGCCGGAGCCACACCATGGCGCGTCCCCCTATTGCCATCATCATGGGCAGCCAGTCCGACTGGGCCACCATGCGCCACGCGGCCGAGACGCTCGATGCCCTGGGCGTTTCCTACGACACGCGCATCGTCTCCGCGCACCGCACGCCGGACCGGCTCGTGGCCTTCGCCAAGGGCGCCAGGGCGGAAGGCCTTCAGGTCATCATCGCGGGCGCCGGAGGGGCCGCCCATCTGCCCGGCATGACCGCCGCCATGACCCCCCTGCCCGTCTTCGGCGTGCCGGTGGAGTCGAAGGCGCTCTCGGGCCAGGACAGCCTGCTCTCCATCGTCCAGATGCCCGCCGGCATTCCGGTCGGCACGCTCGCCATCGGGCGCGCGGGCGCGGTGAATGCTGCCCTGCTCGCGGCCGCGGTTCTGGCCCTCCACGATCCCGCCCTAGCCGAGCGCCTCGACGAATGGCGGCAGCGCCAGAGCGAGAGCGTGGCCGAGCGCCCCTCCAACGAAGGCTGATAAGCTCATGATCCGTCCCGGCTGCACCCTCGGCATTCTCGGCGGCGGCCAGCTCGGCCGCATGATCGCCATGGCGGCGGCGCAGCTCGGCCTGAGAACGCATGTCTACGCGCCGGAGGAAAACAGCCCGGCCTTCGAGGTGGCGACCGAATACACCATCGCTCCTTATGAGGACGAGGCGAACCTGGTGCGCTTCGCCAAGGCCGTGGACGTGGTGACCTACGAGTTCGAGAACGTGCCGAGCGAAACGGCCGCGACCTTGAGCGCCCATGCGCTGCTCGCCCCCAACGCGCAGGCGCTGGCCGTGTCGCAGGACAGGTTTCTGGAAAAGAGCTTCATCGCGGGTCTCGGCATCGCGGTCGCGCCTTTCGCGCCCGTGTCCAGCGAGGCCGAACTGGCCGAGGCGGTCGAGCGCATCGGCAGGCCCGCCGTGCTCAAGACCCGCCGTTTCGGCTACGACGGCAAGGGGCAGGTGAAGATCGGGCCTGAGACCGATCCTGTCGCGGCCTGGGAGGAGATCGGTCGCGCGGCCTCCATCCTGGAGGGCTTCGTGCCCTTCGAGCGGGAGGTCTCGGTGGTCGCCGCCCGCACCGCCGCGGGCGCCTTCGCGGCCTATGACCTGTGCGCCAACGAGCACCGTAACCATATCCTGGACACCACTCAGGTCCCGGCCGGTGTCTCCCCCCAGACGGAGGAGCAGGCCTTTCGGATCGCCCGCTCCATCGCGGAAGCTCTGGATTACGTCGGCGTGCTCGCGGTCGAGCTGTTTCTCGTGACGGAGGACGGCTCCGAGCGCCTCGTGGTGAACGAGATCGCGCCACGGGTGCACAATTCCGGCCATTGGACGCTCGGCGGCGCCACGACCTCGCAGTTCGAGCAGCATGTGAGGGCTGTCTGCGGCTGGCCTCTGGGCGATACCGCCCGCCTCGGCCGGGTCGAGATGAAGAACCTGATCGGTCACGACGCGGATTCCTGGGAGGAAATCCTGGCCGAGCCGGGAGCGCATCTTCACCTCTACGGCAAGACGGAAGCCCGGGCGGGCCGCAAGATGGGTCACGTCACCCGGGTTTTCCCGGAGCGGGGCTGAACCTTTCCCAACCGGGGTCGTTGATCCCCTGGACCGGCGCTTTTCTTGAGAAGCAACCCTGGACAGGTAAGGCTTCTTCTGGTATCGACGCCGACCAGATAGAGGTGCGCATGACGCGCCTCATTGCTTTTTTGTCACAATCGAAACGGTTCAAACACGAGGAATTCGCGTGCAGGTTCTTGTCCGGGATAACAACGTCGATCAGGCGCTCCGCGCTCTCAAGAAGAAGATGCAGCGTGAGGGCATCTTCCGCGAGATGAAGCTTCGCGGTCACTACGAGAAGCCGTCTGAGAAGAAGGCCCGCGAGAAGGCTGAGGCCGTTCGCCGCGCTCGCAAGCTGATCCGCAAGCGCATGCAGCGCGAAGGCCTGCTGCCCTCCAAGCCCCGTCCGACCCGCTAAGCTCATAAAAGGGCCTGAAAAGGCCTAGCCTATCGGTTGTGAATCAGCGCCCGTCGCGCAAGCGGGGCGCTGTTTGCATGTCTGAGGCACGTCTCTCCAGGACGTTATCGAACTAAGTTACGATTCCTATTGCCTTGTCGCCTTTTTGATGCCTTGTTTCACGGCTGTTAAGGATTTCCCGCCAGAGTGCCGCTCCCTGGTACCGTGAGTAAATAAGCTGGAGACGAAGGTGTTCGCCCCATCGATTCGCCGTTTTGCCCCCTTGAGCCTGACCCTCGTTTCCCTCGGCCTTTCCGCCTGCAGCACCGTGGGCGGAGGCCCCACCCAGCGCATCGCCGTGGTGGAGGAAGACACGCAGGGCACGAGCACGGTCAACATCTCGTCCCTGTCGGATGTGATCCAGCGCAACCCGAACGACCCGAGCGCCTACAACACCCGCGGCGCGGCCTATGCCCGCGTGGGCAACTACAGCAACGCCATCGCCGATTTCACCAAGGCGGTGCAGCTCGACCCGAATTATGCGCCGGCCTATACCAATCGCGCCCTGGCGCTGCGGCAGACGAACCGCAATGATCAGGCGCTCTCCGACTTCACGCGCTCGATTCAGGCGGATCCGAATTACGGCCCGGCCTATATCGGCCGCGCCAACCTGTACCGTGCCCAGAACCAGTATCAGGAAGCGCTCAGCGACCTGAACATGGCCACCCGCCTGCTGCCCGAATCGGCTGAGGCGCTCCATTCCCGCGGCCTGCTCTACCAGCGCCAGGGCATGCACCAGCAGGCGATCCTCGATTTCGACGCCACCATCGACCGCAACCCCTTCGTGGGCGCCCCCTACGCGGCCCGCGGCCAGAGCTTCGTGGCGACGAACCAGTACGACAAGGCCATCGAGGATTTCAACGCGGCCCTCAACGTCAACAGCAAGGACGCCGATTCCTGGGCGTGGCGCGGCGTGGCCCTCGAGCGCAAGGGCGACCGGAGCCAGGCCATCGAGAGCTACCAGCGCGCTCTCGCCCTCGACAACAGCAACAGCGTCGCCCGCCAGGGCAGCTCGCGCCTCCAGGGCGGCATGGCAGGCCTGTTCCGCTCGTAAGGGCTTTCTGAAGGAGGCGGCATGCATCCTGCCTCTCCCCTGCGCACCATCGCGAATATCCAAGATCTTCTGGAAGCGCATGCGGACCTGCATGCGCTTCTCTCATATGTGGAGAGCCTCGGGCTTCCGGATGGCTGGATCGGCGCCGGCTTCATCCGCAACACCGTCTGGGACGTGCTGCACGGGCGCGTCATCGACGTCTCCCGTCTCAACGACGTGGACGTGATCTTCTTCGATCCCGGCGACACCGGAAGAGAACGGGAAAGCGACTTGGAACGCCGCCTCCGCGCCATCGCTCCCGGCACGCTCTGGTCCGTGAAGAACCAAGCGCGCATGCATCTTCGCAACGGCGACAGTCCTTACCGCGACACCTTCGATGCGGTTGCTCATTGGGCTGAAACCGCCACCGCGATCATGGCGCGATCGATCGACGGCAAAGTCGAGGTGATGGCGCCGCATGGGATTCAGGATCTCCTGAACCTGATCGTGAGACCGACGCCGGCGTTCGAGCACAAGATGGATGTCTATCGCGAACGGGTTCGGAGCAAGAATTGGCCCGCCTGCTGGCCGAAGCTGACGATGCTCATAACGTGGGACGAAGCGTATCCTGATCCTCAGAGTTCCTTCGACAGGATCGAGACGTAAGGCTCGAAGCCGAAGGCGCGATAGGTACGCTCGGCCCGCTCATTGGCCGCGAGAACGCCGATGAAGAGGCGCTTGAGGCCGGCTTCCTTCGTCAGCCGCTCCGCCTCCTTCAGGAGCATCTGACCGATGCCCCGTCCGCGCCAGTCGCCATGCACGATCAGGTCCGTCACCGTACCGTGATTGCGCACGCCGTCGACCACATAGGCGGCGTCCTGATCGAGTGAGAAGCCCATGGCGCCGACGATCACCCCTTCCGCCACGGCCAGGACGACCCGGCCATTGCGCCGGGACAGCCGCTGCATCAGCTCGTCGTAATATTCCGCCGCGGCCGCATAGTCCCGCCGCCGATCGCCCACGAGGTCGGCCTCGAACACGTTGAGCTGGTGGATCAGCTCGGTGACGGCATCCCGGTCGGCCGGGAGGGCGGTGCGGAGGGTGACGGGAGCCATGGAAAGTTTCCAGACAGAGGAGGGCTCCTTAAATCAGTTTTTCACCAAGACGTCATGCCCACTCTTGTCATGGCCGGGCCTGTCCCGGCCATCTCGATCGGGAGAAGCGCCGCGTTCTTGCTATCGGGATCACCGGCACAAGGCCGGTGATGACGAAGGTGGAAAAATGAAATGCCCGGCGCAAGGCCGGGCATGAAAAGCTCACCTGATGGGCATGATGGGCAGATCAGAGATTCTTCAAAATCTCGTCCACGACCTTCTTGGCGTCGCCGAAGAGCATCATGGTGTTGTCGCGGAAGAACAGCTCGTTCTCGACGCCGGCATAGCCGGAGCCCATGCCGCGCTTGATGAACAGAACGGTCTTGGCGCGCTCCACGTCGAGGATCGGCATGCCGAAGATCGGTGAGGACGGGTCGGTCTTGGCGGCCGGGTTCGTCACGTCGTTGGCGCCGATGACGAAGGCGACGTCGGCCTGCGCGAACTCGCCGTTGATGTCCTCGAGTTCGAACACCTCGTCATAGGGAACGTTGGCCTCCGCCAGCAGTACGTTCATGTGGCCCGGCATGCGGCCCGCCACCGGATGGATGGCGTATTTCACCTCGACGCCCTCGGCCTTCAGCTGGTCCGCCATCTCGCGCAGGGCGTGCTGCGCCTGGGCGACCGCCATGCCGTAGCCCGGCACGATGATGACCTTGGCGGAGTTCTTCATGATGAAGGCGGCATCGTCCGCCGAGCCCTGCTTCACGGGCCGGGTCTCGACCGCGCCGCCGGCGGAAGCCGCCGTCTCGCCGCCGAAGCCGCCGAGGATCACCGAGATGAAGGAGCGGTTCATGCCCTTGCACATGATGTAGGACAGGATCGCGCCCGAGGAGCCGACCAGTGCGCCGGTGATGATGAGCGCGAGGTTGCCCAGCGTGAAGCCGATGCCCGCCGCCGCCCAGCCGGAATAGGAGTTGAGCATCGACACGACCACCGGCATGTCGGCGCCGCCGATGGGGATGATCAGCGTCACCCCGAGCACGAAGGAGACCAGCACGATGAGCCAGAAGGCCGCGTGGCTCTCGGTGCGGATGAAGAACACCAGCAGCACGAGAAGCAGCAGGCCGAGGCCGATATTGATGGCATGCCGGCTCGGCAGCAGGATCGGCTTTCCGGACATGCGACCGTCAAGCTTCAGGAACGCGATCACGGAGCCGGTGAAGGTGACGGCGCCGATGGCGACGCCGAGCGCCATCTCGAACAGCGAGCCGCCATGGATGGTGCCGACCGAGCCGATGCCGAAGGCCTGCGGCGCGTAGAGGGCACCCGCCGCCACCAGCACGGCCGCGAGGCCGACCAGGGAGTGGAAGGCGGCGACCAGCTGCGGCATGGCCGTCATCGGCACCCGCCGGGCGACCACGGCGCCGATGCCGCCGCCGATGGCCAGCCCCAGGATCACCAGGGCCCATCCGCCGAAGCCGCTCGGCGGGGAGACGAACAGGGTGGTGAGGATGGCGATCCCCATGCCGACCATGCCGTAGAGGTTGCCCTGCCGGGACGTGGTGGGATGGGACAGGCCGCGCAGCGCCAGGATGAACAGGACGCCGGAGACGAGGTAGAGGATCGAGGCTAGATTGGCCGACATCGCCTCACCCCTTCTTGCGGTACATGGCAAGCATGCGCTGGGTCACCAGGAAGCCGCCGAAGATGTTGATGCTGGCAAGCACAAGGCCGATGAAGCCGAGCGCCCGGGCCCAGATCGGTCCGTCACCGAGGGCCGGCGCCACGTTGACACCCACCGCCAGCAGCGCGCCGACCACGATCACCGACGATATGGCGTTGGTGACCGACATCAGCGGCGTATGCAGCGCAGGCGTCACCTGCCAGACCACGTAGTAGCCGACGAAGATCGCCAGAACGAAGATCGCGAGGCGGAACACGGTCGGATCGACGGCCCCGTGGGTCACGACGGCGGCGGCGTTGCCGGCCGCTTCGGCCACCTGATCGGCGATGGTCTGGGCTGCCTCGGCCGAGCGGCGGGCAGCCTCTGCCGCCGCTCGGGCCTGTTCGACGGCCTGTTCGGGCGTAAGCGTTGCCATGGTGTCCTCCCCTGGACGGTTAAGCGGTCGGCTGGAAGGCGGTGTGGACGATGGCGCCGTTGCGGGTCAGGCAGGTGGCCTTGACCAGCTCGTCGTCCCACTTCACGGCCAGAGCCTTGGTTTCCTTGTCCACCAGCGTCTCGACGAAGGCGTAGAGGTTCTTCGCGTAGAGGCTGGATGCGCTGGCGGCGAGGCGGCCGGGCACGTTGAGGTGGCCCACGATCTTGACGCCGTTATGCTCCACCACTTGGCCAGCCTGAGCCAGCTCGCAATTGCCGCCGCGCTCCACCGCCAGATCGACGACGACCGAGCCGGGCTTCATGGATTCGACCATGGCGCGGGAGACGAGCTTCGGCGCCGGGCGGCCGGGAATCAGCGCCGTGGTGATGACGATGTCCTGCTTGGCGATGTGGGAGGCCACCAGCTCGGCCTGCTTGGCCTTGTAGGCGTCCGACATTTCCTTGGCGTAGCCGCCGGCGGTCTCGGCCTGCTTGAACTCTTCGTCCTCGACCGCGATGAACTTGGCGCCCAGGCTTTCCACCTGTTCCTTGGCGGCGGGGCGCACGTCGGTGGCGGTCACGACCGCACCGAGGCGGCGGGCCGTGGCGATGGCCTGGAGACCGGCGACGCCCGCCCCCATGACGAAGACGCGGGCGGCGGGCACGGTGCCGGCCGCCGTCATCATCATCGGCATGGCGCGGCCGTATTCGGCGGAACCGTCGATGACGGCCCGGTAGCCGGCGAGGTTGGCCTGGGAGGAGAGGACGTCCATGACCTGCGCGCGGGTGATGCGGGGCATCAGCTCCATGGCGAAGGCGGAGACCTGCGCATCGGCTAGGCCCTTGAGAGCGGCTTCCTGGCCGTAGGGGTCCATGATGGCGATGACGAGGGCGCCGGGCTTGACGCCCGTCAGCTCGCCCTCGGCAGGGCGGCGGACCTTGAGGACGATGTCGGCGTCCTTCAGGGCATCCTCGGCCGACGCAACGACCGAAGCGCCAGCAGCCTCGAACTCGGCGTCGGGAATGCCGGCCTTGGCGCCCGCCCCGGCCTGGACGACCACGTCCGCGCCGAGGCTTTTGTATTTCTTGACCGTTTCAGGGGTGGCGGAAACGCGAGTCTCCGCTCCATCGGTTTCGGAGAGAACGGCAATCCGCATGTAGGCCCCCCTGGATGTGGTCAACGGCTTGAAATCAAGCTCTTATCTCGTCTGTATGCCTCGAAAAAGCTCCCCGCCGCTCAGTAGAGGATGAGCGCCAGTACGAGGAGGATTCCGACGGCGGCCGGAGCCCGCACGCCCACGGAGGGAGCCATTGCGCCGATGCCGCCCGCGGCCAGCGAGAGGATCACGCCGAAGATCGCCGTGAGCCAAGCATGCTTGATGCCGCCGACGGCCAGCGCGAGCACGTGGCAGATGATGACCGCAGTGGCGATTTCGGCAAACTGGACAAATCCGTGATAGGTCGCCTCATGAGCGCGGCCGTCCATATCCGGACTGTAGCCCCCGTGCGGCGCATGTTTTGTATCGGCCATGATTCAAAGCCCTGTTCAGCGTCACTAGTTAACTGCTGCGTTTAGCGCATGCCGTAAGGAGCCGCAATCTTTCGAATGGCTCCAAACGAAAACTTTATGAATGCTTTTTGCATCTATTTGATCCCGAGGAACTGGCGCCACTGGGGCAGGCTGACGGTCTCGTAATCATATTTCGAAACCGCGATCCGGCGGGCCTCTGCGGCCATGGTGGCGGACTTCTCCTTCTCCGCCAGCGTCTCGCGCACCCGCTCCGCCAGGGCCTTCTCGTCGAAGAAGGGGAAGAGGCGTCCGTTGACCCCGTCCTGGATGATCTCGCGGACCGGTTCCGTGTCCGAAGCCACGATCCGGCATTCCAGCGCCATGGCCTCGATGGAGGACCAGGACAGCACGAAGGGATAGGTCATGTAGACATGGGCCGAGGAGACCTGCAGGACCCTCACGAACTGGTCATAGGGCAGGTTTCCGACGAAATGGACCCGGGACCAGTCCACCGGACGCTCGATTCGGGACTTGAAGACGTCGAACCAGGTTTGTCCCTTGGGCGCGGAGCCGGAATAGCTCGTCCCCCGGCCGCCGATGATCACGACCTGAAGCTCGGGATCGATATCGAGCAGATAAGGCAGGCTCTTGAAGACAATATGAGCGCCGCGCATCGGCTCGATGTTGCGCGTCACGTAGGTGACGACGGGCTTCTCGCGGGTGAGCTGCGGCCCGTTCTCGCCGAGCTGGATCCTGACGTTCGGGTCGGGCTGGAGCCTCTGGGTGTCGATTCCGTCATGGATGATGGCGAGCCGGTCGCGCAGATAAGTCGGGAAGGTATCGCGCTGGTAGCGGGTCGGTGCCACGGCCACGTCGGCGGCATCGAGGGCGCCGAGCTGCATCGAATTCTTCAGGCGAAGGCGCCAGATCACCTCCTCGTTGGTGACCGGGAACTCGGGGTCGAAATCGAGGTCCTGCCCCTTGGCGTGGTAGTAATATTCGAAATAGGCCACATGGTGGGCCTTGGGCCAGATGTCCTTCAGGAACAGGTTCTCGCCCCAGCCCGTATTGACCACGACAACGTCGGGCTCGAACCCCTGCTGCGCCAGCGCCTTCGCCCGGTGGGCGACGCCGTAAGCCCGGCGCAGGCGCGGGATGACCGGGGAGTAGCGGTTCTGGTAGGGCGCGTCCTCTGGACCGGGGACCGCATCGTAGGAGAAATACTTCACGCCCGGGATGGAGCATTGCTTGACCATCCCCAGGCCGACGACCTCGTGCCCCTCGGCCACGAAGGTTCTGGCCAGGCGAAGAAACTGGCCGGGAAAGTTCTGGTGAACGAAAGCGATCTTCATGAGCTGCCTCTAACGTACCGTCATGCCTAAAGCTTAACGGCGAAAGATGCAACCTCATTACATCGTATTTGGTAAACCGGAAGCGGCCAGGGCCTCTTTCTGCTTCTGCTCGAGGTTTTCCAGGGAGAAGCGTTCGATCTCGTTCTCGAACAGCCGGTGGTAGTTCAGCTCGGCCTTCAGGTGCAGGAAGACCGCCCCCAGGCCGACCGCTGCCCGGTCCATGAACACGAACTCGCGCGGGACGGTGACCGGCCCCTTCTCCTTGAGGGCCTTGTGAACCTCGAAGGCCTGGCGCCGGCCGTATTCGCCCGGCTTCACGCCGTCGGCCACGGTGCGGATCCGGTCGTCGAGGAGCGGGGCGTAGATGAAGCGGGCCCAGATGTTGAGGATGTCGATCAGCTCGTTCGACAGGTTCTTGAAGCCCCAGGTCTCGTAGGCATGGACCACGCGGGCCCGGTCGTCGGTCTGGAGCCCGCGATAGAGATCGACCACGCCGCCGACGAAACGCGGGTGGAAGATGCGGATGCAGCCGTAGTCGAGGAGGTTGATCCCTCTCGCCTCGCCGCCTTCGGAGAAGACCGTGTAATTGCCGAGATGGGGATCGCCGTGGATGACGGCCGCGTGGCTGAAGGGGTGCCACCAGGCCTTGAACATGGCGACCGCCAACCGGTTGCGGATCTCGACCGGCGCTTCGGTGAAGCCGAGGATCTTCTCGCCCTCCAGCCATTCGAGCGACAGGAGCCGCCGGGTGGACAGGTCAGGATGGACCCGCGGCACCCGGACCTCCTCCACGTCGGCGAGGGTCCGGGCATAGAGCGCCGCGTGCTTCGCCTCGCGCTCGTAATCGAGCTCCTCGCGCACCCGCTCGCCGATCTCCTTCGAGATCTCGCGGGTATCGATGGCGGGGTCCATGCGGCGATGAAGGGCGAAGACGAGTTCGAGCTGGCTCAGATCCGCCTCCACGGCGGATTGCATGTCGGGGTATTGAAGCTTGCAGGCGAGCTTCTCGCCCTCCTTCGTGGTCGCCCTATGGACCTGGCCGAGGGAAGCGGCCGCCGCCGGGTTCAGGTCGAAGGAGCCGAACCGGCTCTGCCATTGCGGACCCAGCTCCGCCTGCATGCGCCGCTTCACGAAAGCCGCCCCCATGGGCGGCGCCTCACTCTGGAGCTTCTGCAGTTCCGCGGCGTATTCGGGCGGGATGAGGTCCGGAATGGTGGCGAGGAGCTGCGCCACCTTCATGATCGGTCCCTTGAGCCCGCCGAGGGCCTGGGCCAGCACCGCCGCGTTGGACGCGTCGCGCGCATCGCCTCCGAACAGCCGCGAGCCGGCCATGCGGGCCGCGACCCCGCCCATATTGGCGCCCACCCGGGCGTAACGGGCGGCGCGCGCGGAGAAGCGGTTCGCTTCGCGGTCGGAATCGGACATCAGGCTGCCTGCTCCATGGCTTCGAGCTCACCGATCAGGCGCTCGATCATCGACAGGCCGATCTGCCAGAAGGCCGGATCGCCGGCATCGAGACCGAAGGGGGCGAGCAACTCCGCGTAGTGCTTGGTGCCGCCGGCCGAGAGCAGCGCGAAGTACCGATCCACGAAGCCTTCGTTGGAACGCTCGTACACGCCGTAGAGCGAGTTCACGAGACAGTCGCCGAAAGCATAGGCGTAGACGTAGAACGGCGAGTGGATGAAGTGGGGGATGTAGGTCCAGAAGCTCTCGTAGCCTGGGCCGAGGCGGATCGCCGGGCCCAAGGACTCGTCCTGCACCGACATCCAGAGCTCGCACAACTGGTCGGCCGTCAGCTCGCCGTTGCGGCGCTCCAGGTGCACCTTGCGCTCGAAGGAGTAGAACGCGATCTGGCGCACCACCGTGTTGAGCATGTCCTCGACCTTGGCAGCCAACATCGCCTTGCGCTGCACAGGATCGGTCGTGTGGTCGAGCAGGCGGCGGAAGGTGAGCATCTCGCCGAAGACGGAGGCCGTCTCAGCCAGCGTCAACGGCGTCGGCGCCATGAGGGCGCCGTTGGGGCCGGCCATGACCTGATGCACCCCGTGGCCCAGCTCGTGGGCGAGCGTCATCACGTCCCTGGGCTTACCCTGGTAGTTCAGGAGCACATAAGGGTGGGCCGAGGGCACCGTCGGGTGGGCGAAGGCCCCGGGGGCCTTGCCGGGACGGGTCGGCGCGTCGATCCATTGCTCGTCGAAGAAGCGCCTCGCGATGTCGGCCATGCGCGGCGAAAAATCTGAATAGGCCGAGAGAACCGTGTCCTTGGCCTCGTTCCAGGAGATGGTGCGTTGCTCCACCTTCGGCAGGGGCGCGTTGCGGTCCCAATGGTCGAGCTTGTCCTTGCCGAACCACTTGGCCTTCAGGACATAGTAGCGGTGCGACAGGCGCGGATAAGCCTCGCGCACGGCCGAGACCATCGCCTCCACGACCTCGCGCTCGACCCGGTTGGCCAGATGGCGGGAATCCGCCACATCCTGGAAGCCACGCCAGCGGTCGGAGATTTCCTTGTCCTTGGCGAGCGTGTTGGTGATGAGCGTGAAGGTGCGAAGATTGGCCTTGAACGTTTTCGCCAACGCATCGGACGCATCCTTGCGCACGCTCTCGTCCGGATCCTGCAGCTTGTTGAGGGTCGGCTCGATGGGCAGCTCCTCGCCGCGCACCGTGAATCGTAAGGAAGCGATGGTCTCGTCGAACAGGCGATTCCAGGCCGAGCGGCCGGTCACCGACTTTTCGTGGAAGAGCTGCTCGATCTTGTCGTCGAGCTGATAGGGCTTGTCCTTGCGCAGATCCTCGATCCAGGGCTTGTAATGGACGAGCGGCTGCTCGCTCATGACCCGGTCGAGAGCCGCGTCCTCGATGCGGTTGAGTTCGAGCGCGAAGAAGAGCAGTTCCGTCGAGGCGGTCGTCAGGCGCTCCTGGGTGTCGCCGTAGAACTTCGCCCGGACCGGATCGGTGGTGTCTCCGGAATAGACGAGGCCCGCATAGGACATGAGGCGACCGAGAAGATCCTCGAGCGCCTCGTAACGCTTCACCACCTCGTTCAGCCGCTCGGACGCCCGCTCGCCCCGGACCATCTCGTCGAGCTTGCCGCGATAGGCTTCGGCGAAGGCCTTGCACTCCGCTTCCGCCTTGGCGAGATCCCGCTTGAACGCCTCGCTGTCCATGCCGGGATAGAGATGGGACAGGTTCCATTCGGGCAGCGACCCGAGATCGGCCTGCACGGCGCCGGCGGAGGATGGAAGGTGCAAGGGGGAGATTGTCTGAAAGGTCACGGACGATGGCCTGCTTGGGAACACGCTGGAAGGGTCTGCACACATATTGGCTGCCGTGCTCCCCGGATCAACCCATATCGGCCGGAGACCGGCTTGCGCTCCGCCCCGTTAAGAGACGGTTTACTCCTTGTCGTTCAGCATGACACGCATGTTCCTCCATATCGTTTCAGCCGTTCATGACACTTTCTCATGTCGCGTCCATCGCAGCTCTTTACAGAAAATTGAATCAACTTGACCTAGACGATGAAGCGGCACGGCGTTTCGCGCGTTAAGCGTAACAGGACGTGTGCACAAACACCGACGACATTCACTCGATGGAGGATCCTTTCGCCTCCACCTTCACTGCGATGAGGAGCATGATCATGCGTGACGTGCGCAAGACGGCACTGTGGCTTGGTCTCATTGGATCCGTCTCCCTCTTTCCCCTGTCCGCCCTCGCGGAAGATGCGGGCCATCCCCAGGCCGACGTGGTTCAGACCGCTCCGGCTGAGCCCTCCTTCCACGATGTCGCCGTTCAGGACACTCCCGCGCAGAAGGATACGGCGGCGCAAGCCATCCCGCTGCCCGAGCCGGCGCCCGTCGCCATCGAGTCGACCGATCTCAAAGCCGCTCCCGTCATCGACATCCCCTTGCCCGATGCGGCTCCCGTGACGGCCCTGATGCAGACGGATCTTGTCCGCATGGCCGTGGAGGGATTGTTTGCGGACGATGCCGCCATGCGCGAGATGCGCGTGAGCGCCAAGGACCGGGACACCCTGCAGGCTTTCTACGCTCAGGCCGAGCGCCCGCTGGTCTGGGCGCGGGACGGCGCCTGGTCGCCCGCCGCCATGGGCGTGATGGAGCGCCTGAAGGCCGCCGACGAGGACGGACTCGACCCGGCCGATTACGCCCTGCCCGACAGGGGCCTGCGCAAGGATGCGAATCCGGCCCAGTGGGCGCAGGCCGATGTGCGGCTCTCCCTGTCCGTGATCCGCTATGCCCGCGATGCGCGCGGCGCGCGCATCGACCTGGCGCGACTCTCGCCCCTGGTAACCCCGAAGCTCGTCCTGCCGGCCGTCGACGAGGTGCTGAGCAAGGTCGCCTCCGCCGGCGATGCGGGCGGTGCGCTCGAGGCCTACAACCCGCCCCATGCCGGCTACAAGGCCTTGAAGGAGCGGCTGGCGAAACTGCGCGAGAGCCATCCCTCCCAGCCGAGCGTGCGCCTGCCGCGCGGCCCGATCCTGCGCGTGGGCATGAAGGATCCGCGCGTGCCCCTGATCCGCGCCCGCTTCAACCTCGCGAAGGATGCGAACAATCAGACGGTCTACGACGAGCGCGTGGCTTCCGCCGTGGCGGCCTTCCAGAAGGAGAAGGGCCTGCCGGACACGGGCGTCCTGAATGCCCAGACGGTGGCGGCCCTCTCCGGCCCCTCAGTAGCGCAGCGGCAATCCGACCTGATCGCCAACATGGAACGCTGGCGCTGGCTGCCGGCCGATCTGGGGCAGCGGCACATCATGGTGAACGTGCCCGAATTCCGCCTGCAGATGGTGGAGGGGCGCAACACCGTCTACCAGACCCGCGTCATCGTCGGCAAAGAGCAGTCGCAGACGCCGATCTTCTCCGAGGACATGAAGTACCTCGTGGTCAATCCGTCCTGGACGATCCCGCCGTCGATCATGAAGAAGGAGATCCTTCCGGCGCTCGCCAACGATCCCGACTACGCGGCGAAGAAAGGCTACAAGATCATCCGCCGCGGCGACCGGATCACCGTTCAGCAGCCGCCGGGCGAGCGCAATGCGCTGGGTTTCCTGAAATTCATGTTCCCCAACCAGCACGCGGTCTATCTGCACGACACGCCGAACCGCAATCTCTTCTCCGCCAGCAAGCGCGCCTTCAGCCATGGCTGCGTGCGCGTGGACAAGCCGTTCGAGCTCGCGGAAGAGGTCGTGGGCCGGGACGGCAAGTGGACCGAGGAGAAGCTGCGCGGACTCATCGGCAAGGGCGAGCGTACCGTGCAACTGTCCAAGCCGCTGCCCGTGCACCTGACCTATTTCACGCTCACGGTCGACGAGAAGGGCGAGATGAAGAAGTTCGAGGATCTCTACGGCCTCGACCGCAAGGTCCGGGCCGCCCTGAACCTGTCCGAGTAGCCGCCCCTTTCCATCACGTTTTCAACCAATTTCCTGCTCTCACTTAACGGGAACGTAACCGTCTTCGGCAAAGATCCTTTCACCATAAGGATTGCCGCATTCCCGGATGCGGACCTGTAAAGACGAGTACCACAGTGAGAGTATTGCGTACGGGCCGCCTCGCATGTCGCGCGGGCATTGGTCTTGTGGCCTTTCTGGCCGTCATGGTGGGTGGGGTGCGGGGCACGCAGGATGCCGTCGCCAATGGCGATACCCGCACGCTGAGCCTTTACAACAACAATACCAAGGAAAGCCTCACCGTCACGTTCAGGCGCAACGGCCAGTACGATTCGGGGGCTCTGCAGCAGCTCAACTGGTTCCTGCGCGACTGGCGTCGCGACGAGCCGACCCGCATGGATCCGCGCCTGTTCGATACGGTGTGGGAGGTCTATCGCGAGGTCGGGTCCAGCGAGCCGGTGCATGTGAATTCGGGCTTCCGTTCGCCCCAGACCAACTCGATGCTGCGGCGGCGCTCGAGCGTGGTGGCCAAGAACAGCCAGCACATGCAGGGCAAGGCCATGGACTTCTACCTGCCGGACGTGTCCGCCGCGCGCCTGCGCGCCATCGGCATGCGGCTCCAGAACGGCGGCGTCGGCTATTATCCCAATGCCTACACGCCTTTCGTCCATCTCGACGTGGGCAGCGTGCGCGCCTGGCCGCGCATGACCCGCTCGCAGCTCGCCAGCATCTTCCCCGACGGCAGGACCGTACACATCCCGTCGGACGGCAGGCCCCTGCCGGGCTACGACGAGGCCCGCGCCGAAGTGCTTGCCAAGGGTGGCACGGTCGCCGGCTATACCGCCTACGCGGATGCCGAGGAGGCCGTCGCCAACCAGCCGCGCCGCAAGAGCTTCTGGGCGACGCTGTTCGGCCTCGACGAGGACGAGAACGAGGACGCGGAGGAGATCCGGGTCGCTTCGCGGCCGGGCCGGGCCATCGTGGCCTCCCGTTCGTCCCAGCCGGCTCAGAACTATTACGCCAACGATTCCAACACGTCTGTCTATGCGGCGCTGGAGCCGCGCCAGGCTCCCGAGCCGATACGTCCTGCTCCCGTGGCGATCCAGCCCCGGCCCGAGCCGCCCGCTCCCGCCGTCATGGCCGCCATGGCGCCCGCTTTGCGTGAGGACCTGACGCCGCCGCCCACGGCGCCGCTGCCGCCGACCCGGATCAACGGGGCGCCCGGCACCGTGCAGACCGCATCGGGCCCCGTCCTGGCATGGCAGCAGGGTCCGGAGGCGCAATCCGAGATGTCGATCGCCAAGGGCATGGCCTTTGCGCCGATGCCGCCGCGCCGGCCTGATGCGGACGACACGGGCGTCGAGCCCGTCGCCGGGACCGTCGCCGTCGCCTACGCGCCGCTGCCGCCGGCCCGCCCGGGATCGCTCGCAGCAACGAACCCGATCCCTGGCCTTCCGGAGCCGCGCGGCTCGACGGAGATGGCGGCCGTCCAGCATCCGCTGCCGCCGCCCCGGCCAGCCCTGCGCCCCATCGTGGTGGCCTCCGCGAGCCCGGTCGATATTCCGGTGACCGGCTCGACGCCCAAGGTTCCGGCGAAGGCCGAGAAGGCAAAGCCCGCGGCTGCTCCCGAGGCCAAGGCGGCCCCCGCCGCGAAGAAGCCCCCGGCAACGGCCCTGAGTGCCCTCATGTCGGCGGAGCCCAGCCTGCATATGGGCTTCTCGAGCAAGCCCGCGGGCGATCTGGCGACGAACAAGTTCACGGGACCGGCGGTCAAACCGCTGCCGGTGGTGAGATAAGGAAAAGGGCCCCTCGCGGGGCCCTTTTGGTTTGAACTGCAGGATTTCTCACTCGCCGTGCTGACGGCCGTACGCGTTGCGCGCCGGGGAGGTCCAGCCCTGCGGCGGCGCCTTGGGTCGATAGACCTCCACCAGCAGCGGATGGCAGACCGCCAGGTCGCTCGAATGCTCCGCGCTGCAATCGCCGCCCGGGCAGGCGGAGAGCGCGCCCAGAAGATCGATCTCGGCGAAGAATTCCAGATAATCGCCCGGCCGCACGGGGCTCGCCTTCATGAAATACTGCCCCGTATCGCGCGTGAAGCCGGTGCACATGAAGACGTTGAGCACGTCATGCACCGCCGGCTCGACTTCGTCCTTCGGGCGTCCCAGCCGATGCGCGAGCGCGCGGGTCAGGTTGGAATGGCAGCAATGGTGATAATCGTGCCCCGAGAGCAGCCGATGCGTGTAGGGATCGCAGCGCGTGCCGATCACGTCGTGCACGGAGCCGCCGAATTCGTCGAAGCCGTACCAGTCGAGGGTGTCGTGGGTGATCGTCGCCATCGGCCTCAAGTAAGGCAGGGACGACCAGAGCTGGTCGCCGGTCGAGACATGGGTGCCGTTAAGGGCCCGCGTCTTGCCGGAGAAGAAGCGCTCGTCGAGATTGTCCGCCGACCAGAGATTGAGATCGCCCACCTGCGGGCCCTCGATGCTGACGATCCGGAAGAAGCAGCCGGCGGGCACGGTGAAGCAGCGCGCATCGCGGGGCGGCACGACCACCTCGTCGATCTTCTCCCAGCCCTCGCGGGCGGCCTGGTAAGCGGCGAGGTCGGGCCGCGGCAGGGTATCGACCGGATAGCAGATGACGGGAGCGATTGTCCGGCGCGCATCCGCGTCGAGAGGTTCCGACACTTGGTCCCGGGCGAGCTTCATGCGTTTCTCCAGCTTTCGTGGTTGCTTCCTTATAGGCAACCGGACCGCCGCGCGCGAGCGGGAAGGATGCATGGCCAGCCGACGAAACGCTACCTGAGCCCTCATCCTGAGGAGCGAGCTTGCTCGCGTCTCGAAGGACGAGGGCGTCTCCAGAGGTCACTGGAGTCTCCTTCGAGACGCAGCTTCGCTGCTCCTCAGGATGAGGTCAAAGGATGATGAACCAGCTCTTTGAAACAAGAAAAGCCCCGCGGACGGATCCACGAGGCTTTTGAAAGGACGGAACGACAGAGAGGTCTTAGACCATCCCGAGCGCCTGCATGTAGAGTTCGAGGATCGCCTCCTCCTCCTGGCGCTCGGCGTAGTCCTTCTTCCGAATTGAAACGATCTTGCGCAAAACCTTGGTGTCGAAGCCGTTGCCCTTGGCCTCGGCATAGACGTCCTTGATGTCGCCCGCGATGCCGGCCTTTTCCTCTTCGAGGCGCTCGATGCGCTCGATGAAGGCCTTCAGCTGGTCGGCTGCGACGGATTCGGTGTTGAAAGCTGCGTCATCCATGAGGGGAGCCCCTTAATTGTGGTGTTGGTGCCAGTGTTATGGCCATTTGGTTGAAGCGGTTTTAATGACCGGGCTTCGATTTCTCAAAATCGGCAAGCTGGGCTGAAGAGGCCTCGCGCTGGTGGCGCTCCTTCCATTCCTCATAAGGCATGCCGTAGACATGGGTTCGGCTCTCGTCCTTGGAGAGAGAGACGCCCCGCTCGTCGGCGGCTTCCTTCAGCCAGTTGGACAGGCAGTTCCGGCAAAATCCCGCCAGGTTCATGAGCTCGATGTTCTGGACGTCGGTCCGCTCCCGCAGATGCTCGACGAGCCTGCGGAAGGCTGCAGCCTCCAGCTCTCCTTGGGTCTTCGCGTCGATGTCCTTCATGGCCTTACCCTTCGTGCTGGCGCAGGCGGTCGCGCGTACGGGTCCCGAAGATCTCAGGGACCCGCAGCTCCGGCCGGCCGGCGAGCGGCTCGAGCAGCCGGGCGAAGCGCTCGGCCCATTCCTTGGCGCCCTCGTCCGACGCGATCAGGTCCTGCCGGATCTCGATGAGCGCATTGGCAAGGCCCCGGATTGTGGCGTGCCGGTCGATTGTGTCGCCCGCCAGCGCTCCATCATAGGGCTCGTTGTCGCCGACGACGAGTCCGTCTTCCGCCGCCAATCCTTCGAGGAGCGGCTTGGCGAAGCGGTCGTCCGCGTCCCACAGGATGCCTACGTGCCAGGGCCGGGCCCAGCCGCGCCAGATCGGCGTGAAGCTGTGGACTGTCACCACGACGGGCGGGTGGCCCGCCGCCATGGCCTTGTGGATCGCATCCGCGATGGCATCGTCGTAGGGATCGTAGAAGCGGGCGATGCGCCGCTGAACCTCGGCCTCGTCGACCTTGGCGTTGCCCGGCACCACCGCGCCGTCGGACAGGCGCATGACCAGGGTCGGATCGTCCCGGCCCCGGTTCGGGTCGATGATGAGGCGAGAGAACCGGGTCAGGATTGCCGGGGCGCCCAGGCGTTGGGCCAGGGAGCGCGTCACGGCGGCGGCCCCGATGTCGTAGGCGATGTGGCGCTCGAACTCGGATTCCGGGAGCCCCAGATCGCCCAGATCCGGCGGCACCGCGTTGGAGGCGTGGTCGCACAGGATCAGGATCCCCGATTCGACGGAACCGGGGACGATCTCGACGGGATGGGGCGCAAGGGATGGATCGTCGAGCGCGAGGGCGGCGGAAGCGGACATGGCGGAGAATGGATTTCGACAGGGATGGATTGAACGGCGGACGAAAAGCCTTAACGTGCCGCTCCGACCCTGACAACGCGACCTTCCGCGCAACAGACTTTCACGACGCACATGGCCTCTCCATCCACCACGGCCCGGCTCGAACCGGGCTTGACTTCGGCTTTTGCCGCGCTGTGTCTCGGCGCCGTCGCCATGGGGATTTCCCCGATCTTCGTGCGCTTCGCCTCCGCCAGCATGGGCGGGGCGCCCGCCGATGTGGGGCCGTTCGCCAGCGCGTTCTGGCGCGTCTCGCTCTGCCTGCCCCTGCTCTATGCCTGGATGCGAATCGAGGAGAAACGCGCGCCCGCCGGCACGCCGAGGGTCCGGTTCTCCAGGGCGAGCATCCTCGCGGGCATCGTCTTCGCGGGCGACCTCTTCTTCTGGCATCTGGCGATCCTCAAGACCACGGTGGCGAACGCCACCTTCTTCGCCACCATGGCGCCGCTCTTCGTCGTGCTGACCGTCTGGCTCGTGCTCCGGCAGAAGGTGTCGCGGGGGACCTTCATGGGCCTGGGCCTCTGCCTCCTCGGCGGCGCGGCCCTGATCGGGCAGAGCCTCCAGGCGGATCCCGCCCGGATCGAAGGCGATCTTTACGGCCTCGCCACGGCGTTCTTCTTCGGCATGTATTTCCTGGCCGCCAGCCGGGCGCGCAAGAGCGCGGGCGCCGCGCGGGTGACGTTCGAAGCCGGGCTGATCACCTCGGCGATTCTGCTGGTCATTGCCGTCAGCTTCGACACGCGGGTGATCCCGCAGACCGCGCAGGGCATCGCGGCGCTCCTCGCCATGTCCTATGTCAGCCACGCGGGCGGCCAGGGCCTTCTCGCCATCGCGCTCGGACGATTGCCGGCAGTCTTCTCGTCGCTGGTGATTTTCCTGGAGGCGATTGCCGCGGCCCTGTTCGGCTGGGCGATCCTCGGCGAGCCGCTGACCCTGGTGCAGAGCGTCGGCGGCGCCTTGATTCTCTTCGGCATCTGGATTGCGCGCCCCAAAGCCGATTAGCAGAGCGGATAGTTCCCCTCCATATGGAGAGCAAAGGCCGGTTCAAAGATGCCCCGGCGTGTCGTAAAGGCCATGCGGCCTGCAAAATCTGCGGCGCCCCTGCTGTAAAGTCTTGCTCCGGCTGAACTTCTGGCAGACAACGATTCGACATAGTTCTCACCGCATTGTGCGATTTCATTCCTTTCGATTCGATCATACCGCATCCATGAAGGCCGCTCTCCTCACCTCGCCCCCTCGCTGGCGGCGAAGCCTTGCACTCGCAACGTTCCTCGTCGGCGGGTGCCTTCTGGCCGCAGCGCCCGCGAAGGCCGACCTGCGCCTGTGCAACATGACGTCGAGCCGGGTCGGCATCGCGCTCGGCTACCGGGACGCTCAAGGGTGGGTCACGGAAGGCTGGTGGAATCTCACCGCGCGCGGCTGCGAGACCCTGCTCAAGGGACAACTCGGCGGCCGCTTCTATTATATCTATGCCATCGATTACGACCGGGGCGGCGAATGGAGCGGACGCTCCTTCATGTGCACCCGGGAGCGCGAATTCACGATTCGCGGAACGGAAGATTGCCTCGCCCGAGGCTTTGATCGCAGCGGCTTCTTCGAAGTCGACACAGGTGAACAGAAGAGCTGGACGATCCAGCTCACCGAAACGAACCGGCCAGGGGGGCCATGACGATGAGACGCGACAGGCGCACGAAGATCCTAGCAACCTTGGGCCCGGCTTCCGAGAATCCGGAGATGATCGCCAAGCTGTTCGAGGCCGGTGCCGACGTCTTCCGCCTCAACATGAGCCACCTGCCCCGCGAGAAGCTGAAGGAGCGGGTCGAAATGATCCGCTCCGTCGAGGCCCGGTTCAAGCGCCCCATCGCGATTCTCGCTGACCTGCAGGGGCCGAAGCTGCGCGTGGGCGCCTTCGAGGGCGACAGCGCCATGCTGGTGCAGGGCCAGAGCTTCACCCTCGACGCCGACAAGACGCCCGGCACCAAGAATCGCGTGCATCTGCCCCATCCCGAGATCCTGTCGTCGCTCGAGCCCGGCCACACGGTGCTGATCGACGACGGCAAGCTGCGGCTGCGCGTGAAGAGCGTGAAGCAGGGCTCGGCCACCACGATCGTGGAAGTCGCGGGCAAGATCTCGAACCGCAAGGGCGTGAGCCTGCCCGACACGACGATTCCCGTCGCGGCCATGACGGACAAGGATCGCTCGGACCTCGAAGCGGCCCTCGATGCCGGCGTGGACTGGATCGCCCTGTCCTTCGTGCAGCGTCCCGAGGACGTAGCCGAGGTGAAGAAGGTCGCCCGCGGCCGCGCCCTCGTCATGTCGAAGCTGGAGAAGCCGCAGGCGATCACCCGCCTGGACGAGATCATGGAGATTTCCGACGCGGTCATGGTCGCGCGCGGCGATCTCGGCGTGGAGATGCCGCTGGAGAAGGTGCCGGGCATCCAGAAGCGCATCGTCCGCACGGCCCGCAAGCTCGGCAAGCCCGTGGTGGTGGCGACCCAGATGCTGGAATCGATGATCACCTCGCCGGTCCCGACCCGCGCGGAGGTCTCGGACGTGGCGACCGCCGTCTATGATGGCGCCGATGCCGTGATGCTGTCGGCCGAGAGCGCCTCGGGCCAGTATCCGATCGACGCCGTGGCCACCATGAGCCGCATCGCCGAAGAAGTGGAGCAGGATCAGAACTACTGGTCGATCATGCGCACCCTGAATGCGGAGCCGGAGGCGACCGGATCGGACGCCATCGCGGCGGCCTCGCACCAGATCGCCGACACGCTCAACATCAAGACGGTCGCCGCCTGGACCTTCTCGGGCTCAACGGCGTTCCGCATCGCCCGCGAACGGCCGAACTCCACGGTCGTCGCGCTGACGCCCAGCGTGAACACCGCCCGGCGTCTCGCCCTGGTCTGGGGTGTGCACTCGATCCGCACCAAGGACGCCAGCGACATCGACGACATGGCGTTCCGCGCCTGCAAGTTCGCCGTGCGCGAAGGCTACTCGGACGTCGGCGAACGCATCATCATCGTGGCCGGCATGCCCTTCGGCACGCCCGGCGCCACCAACATGGTGCGCATCGCGTTCGTCAACCAGGAGCACGCCGCTCAGGCCTAGGCTCAGGACTCGTTAATTGAGGTAGAAGGCGACGGCAGCCGCGATGCAAATGGCTGAGAAGAAGGTGTGGGCGCAGCGGTCGTAGCGGGTGGCGATCCGGCGCCATGGCCTGCCCCCTTTGAAGTGGTCCTCCCTGATGTATGGCTTTTTGCCATTTGGAGGACGAGAGAATGCCCAGGAAGAGACACACGGCTGAAGAGATTGTCGCGAAGTTGCGGCAGGTTGATGTGCTGACGGCGCAAGGCCGTTCAGTC